>JAUYMV010000030.1 GCA_030698645.1 Mesorhizobium sp. | reverse complement strand
CCGCCATCGACGCGTCGGTGGCCCGTCACGTCGACAAGCTTGCCACCGGCCGGGATATCCTGTCGCGGGCGCTCGAAGCCGACATGGCCAAGCTGGCCGACATGCGCCGCGCCATCGATGACGCGATCGAAGGCAGCATCGCGCGGATCGCCAACGGCCAGACCGACGTCAGCGAGGCGCTGACCGCCGAGGTGGCGCGGGTCGAGGCGACGTTCCGCAGCCAGATCGGCCTCATCGAGGACCGCACGCGCGGCGTCGAGCACGCCCTTTCGACCGGCGTTGACAATGTGCGCACGGTGCTCGAGCGCAGCGCGGGCGTCGTCGCCGGCGCCCTGCGCGACCGCGTCCTGGAGGTCACCGCCATCATGACGGAAGACGCTGGAAAGGCGTTCCAGGATGCCGACGAGCGCATTGCCCAGCGCATCGACCTGGCCAACTCCTCCTTCGCCGCGCGCGCCGCCGATTTGGCCCAGACCTTCGAACGCGCCGATGGCCAGATCGCCGAACGTATCGATCTGGCCAACTCCTCCTTCGCCGCCCGCGCCGCCGATTTGGCGCAGACCTTCGAGCGCGCCGACGGCCAGATCGCCGAGCGCATCGATCTTGCCAGCGGCGCGCTCGCCGCCCGCGCCGGCGACTTCTCCCGCGTCTTCGAGGATGCCGACCGCAGCATCGCCAGCCGCACCGAACAGACCTCGGTCGAGCTTGCCGCGCGGGCACGCGCCATCGAGGAGACGCTGCAGAACATCGAGCAGCGCCTCGGCGACGGCGCCAATTCCGTCATCTCCCATGTCGACAGCCAGATCGAGAATGTCGAGAAGCGCCTCGCGGATGGCGCCGAGATGGTCGGCCGAAAGCTGGTCGAACAGGTCGCAGGATCGGAAGCGCAGCTCGTGTCGCGCGCCAATGTCATCGCCGAGACGTTCGCCGCGGTGAACAAGCATATCGGCGAGCGCACCAACGAGGCGGCCACCACGTTCGACGCGCGCACCCGCGAGCTGAACGAAATGCTCGCCAACCGGACGACCGAGATCGGCAAGATCCTCGACGAAAAGGCCCGCCCGCTGGTCGAGCGCTTCGTCGAAGGCGGCGGAGAACTGCAGAAGACCATCGAGCAGGCAACCGAAGTCGCGACCGAGCGCCTGAAGGCCGAGAACGCCGCGCTGGTCACCGCGCTGGCGACCCGCACGGCGGAGACGCTGTCGGCCGTCGAAGGCGCCCGCCACAGCCTGTCGGAGAACGTCAGCGAGCTGATCGACCGCCTGTCGGCGTCGAACGCCAAGCTCGGCCAGCTGATCGACATGGCGACCGTCAACCTGAGCGACATCGACGGCAAGTTGGTCGACTCGACCCAGTCCTTCGCGACCACCGCCGAAAAGGCGGCGCAGACCTTCTCCAGCTCGACCCGCATGCTCGACAGCAACACCAACAAGCTGACCGAACTGTCGTCGAAGACGCTGAAGGACGTGGCCGCGATCGCGCACCGCTTCGACGACCACGCAAAGGTGCTGTCGAGCGCGTCGGACCTTCTGGGTTCGGCCCAGTCGCACCTCGCCTCGACGCTCGACGACCGCCAGACGGCGCTGGAAGACCTCGCCGTCGGCCTCGTCAAGAAGTCGGAAGACATCGAGCGCGTCATGCGCTCCTTCGAGGACCTCGTCGGCCGCTCGCTGGAAAAGGCCGAAGGCCGCACCAAGGAGTCGACCGAGCAGATCCGCACGGCGATCTCCGAAGTCATCGAATCGGCGACCCAGCGCTTCGCCGATGCGACGCAGGAAATCCGCCGCACCGCCGGCTCGATCCGCAGCGAGCTCGAGGACACCCGCGCGGAACTCCGCAAGGGTGTGCTCGACCTGCCCCAGGAGACCAAGGAGAGCACGTCGGCCATGCGCCGCGCCGTCAGCGAGCAGATCAACGCGCTGAAGGAACTGTCCGACATCGTCGCCAAGTCCGGCCG
>JAUYMV010000018.1 GCA_030698645.1 Mesorhizobium sp. | reverse complement strand
CGGCCGTGCGGCTCGCCTTCTTGTCGGCCTTGGAGATGCCCTTCTTGCGCAGCCAGTCGACGGCCTCCTCGAGGTTGCCGCCGGTCTCGTTCAGCGCCGCCTTGCAGTCCATCATGCCCGCGCCGGTCATCTCGCGCAGTTCTTTCACCTGTGCCGCCGTAATGGTCATCTCAGCCTCTTCCATTCAAAAACAATGATGGCGCGCGACCGAAATCGTGCGCCTCGAATGTGGGGGGCGCGGCCGAGGCCGCGCCCTGTCCGGTTCCGCGCAATCAGGCCGCGGGAGCTTCTTCCTCGAGCACCGGCTCGGCAGGCGCTTCGGCCAACGCGCCGACATCGACGCCCATGGCGCCGTGCTGGCGGGCGATGCCGTCGACGGCGGCCTTGGCGATCAGCTCGCAATAGAGCGAGATGGCGCGCTGCGCGTCGTCGTTGCCCGGGATCGGATAGTCGATCTTGTCCGGATCGCAGTTCGAATCGATGATCGCGACGACCGGGATCTTCAGCCGCTTGGCTTCCTCGATGGCAATCGCTTCCTTGTTGGTGTCGATCACGAACATCAGGTCGGGCGTCGAGCCCATGTCCTTGATGCCGCCGAGCGCCTTGTTGAGCTTCTCGCGCTCGCGGTCGAGGTTGAGACGCTCCTTCTTGGTGAAGCCTTGGGCTTCACCGGCGAGCAGCTCGTCGAGCTTGCGCAGGCGGGCGATCGAATTGGAGATCGTCTTCCAGTTGGTCAGCATGCCGCCGAGCCAGCGCGAATTGACGTAGTACTGGGCCGAACGCTGTGCCGCATCGGCGACGATGTCGGACGCCTGGCGCTTGGTGCCGACGAACAGCACGCGGCCGCCACCGGCGACGGTGTCGGAGACGACCTTCAGCGCCTGGTGCAGCATCGGCACCGTCTGGCTGAGATCCATGACGTGAATGTTGTTGCGGGCGCCAAAGATGTAGGGCGCCATTTTCGGGTTCCAGCGATGGGTCTGGTGTCCGAAGTGAACGCCAGCATCCAAGAGCTGGCGCATGCTGAAATCAGGCAGTGCCATGTAGTATCCTTTCCGGTTAGCCTCCACGGACAAACGACGCTTCGGGGATTTCCCCTGACGCCACCGGAGGTTTCAGCCGGATTTCTCCCGGCAGACACCAAAGTCCGTGTGTGGAATGAGCCGGCATATAGGCTGCGTAACCGGGAAACGCAAGCGATGCTTGGCATGCGGCGTTCGACAGCCAGCGCGGCGGCGTTAATGCGCCGATGACGATGATCGCCTTCCATAGAAATAAGACCCATCGGACGGGCCTTTCCATGCTATCCTTCAGACAGGCGATCATATCGATAGCTATCGATCAGCCTGACCTCGCCCATGTCTGCACCGGGGACGGCTTTCGCTGCGCGAGCCTCCGGGATCCGATCGGCACTCATATGAATGTTGCAGCGCCTCTTCACGCGGAAGCGGCCGACGGATTGGCGCTCGCGCTGATCGCGTCCTCGAACGCGCCACTGTTGTTGCTGGACGGCGAGCTCAACGTGATTTCGGCGAGTGGTTCGTTCTGCCGCACATTCGAGATCGCGCCGGCGAGCGTTCCGGGCGCGAGACTGGCGGCGCTCGGCATCGGCGAGTGGGGCGTCCCGCAGCTTGGCTCGCTGCTCAAGGCAACGGCCGCCGGCGACGCCGAGATCGACGAATACGAGATGGACCTGAAGCGGGCAGGCCGCGAGACGCGCAGGCTGGTCCTCAATGCGAAGAAACTTATCTATCACGACAAGGTCAACGTCCGGCTGCTGCTGGCGATCGCCGACGTCACCGACGCGCGGGCCGCCGGCAAGCTCAAGGACGATTTGCTGCGCGACAAGGCGGTGCTGCTGCAGGAGTTGCAGCACCGTGTCGCCAACAGCCTGCAGATCATTGCAAGCGTGCTGATGATGAGCGCGCGCAAGGTGCAGTCGGACGAATCGCGCGCGCATCTCTACGACGCGCACAAGCGCGTCATGTCGGTGGCTTCGGTGCAGCAGCAACTGGCGGTGTCGCAGCTTGGCGACGTGCACCTGCGCGCCTATTTCACCAAGTTGTGCGACAGCCTCGGCGCCTCGATGATTCGGGACCACGAATTGATCCGGCTTTCCGTCACCGCGGACGACAGCATGAGCAGCCCGGACGTGTCCGTCAGCCTCGGCCTGATCGTCACCGAACTCGTCATCAACGCCCTGAAACACGCCTTCCCGGGTCAGCGCAAGGGCACGATCACCGTGGACTACCGCGCGGCCGACGGCGGCTGGACGCTCTCGATCGTCGACGACGGCGTCGGTATTCCGCTTGGCCCGACGGGTCCGGAGGTCAAGGCCGGGCTCGGCACGAGCATCGTTGCCGCGCTTGCCGACCAGTTGCAGGCGACCGTGCGGATCGTCTCGGCCGAACCGGGCACGTCGGTCTCCATCGTGCATGTGAAATCCGAAGCGGCATCAGCCGGAGCAGCCTCAGCCTGATTCTCGCAGGGCCTTACGCGTCGTCGGGCGGTTCGCGTTGCCGGCTGCGGAATTCAACCGATCTCGGGAACGGCTAAAGCATGTCTCCCGAAAGTGGGAACCGGTTTCGGGATAAAGACATGCGATAAAACAAGGCCCTGAAGCGTACGGAGCGAATCTGAAAGATCGCGACACGCTTTAGTTCTGGCAGCTCGACTTGCTCTCCAGAATGTCGAGATCGACCAGCTTCGCCTTGATGGAGAACTCCCCGTAGCTCATCACCAGATCGCGCGTGAAGCCGTTCTCGTGCAACTTGAAGGAAATAGCGTATTCCGGAACTTCCTCGCCATCGTGCTTGGCCAGGTCGAAATAGGCGATGCTGACCGGCCAGTACGGCTCCGCCACGAGGCTTTTTAGCGCAGGGCGTTCCGGATCGTTCTCGGCCGAGGCGGTCTTCTTGCCGATGACGACCGTCGTGGTCATCACCTTGTCGGCGTTGTCCGATCCGTCGAACATCGTCGTCTCGTAGAAGTTCTCGCCTTCCTTGGCCTTGCCGATCAGCTCGATCATGTGCTGCGTCGGGAACTGGCTGAGCGGCAGTTCGATCTCGCTCGCCGCGGGCTTCTGCAGCGATACGTCCACGCCGTTGCCGTCGAGCATGGCCGACCCTTTGGTCTCCTTGTCCAACTGCTGATCGACGAAGAATTTGGTGACGAATTCGAAGGCCTTGCCGTCGCCTTCCTCGAATGTGGTGATCTGATAGTCGTTGAGGCGCTGGGTCTCGCGCATGTCCATACGTGTGACGAAGCGGTAGTTCGTCGAATAGCCCTCGCAGGCCGAGCCGTTGAACTCGTAGACGATCCGGCCGGAGAGACCCGTCACGCCGGACTTCTCGGACGCCTCTCCGAGATCCAGGTCGTAGACCGCCCGATGGGCCAGCAGCGCGCTGGCCGCTGTCGCGAACTCGACCGGAAAAAGGGTCGCCAGCAGGACGGCGGGAAGGACGTAGCGCGATGCGCTCATGGGGTGGTCTCCGCGCGGCCGGGATGCAGCCAAACTCATCGGATCATATGATCCAATTTGCCGCACGGTTCAAGAAAGTCGTGGCGGAAGAGAGGCAAACATAGCAATCTTGGCTACTCACGCGACAAGAGTCCCCCACAAAGGAAATGCAATGGCCGATACGATCGAAGCGCGGTTGGAGGCGATGAATATCGCGCTGCCGGTGGCCGCGGCGCCGGCGGCCAACTACGTGCCCTACGTGATGTCGGACGGGCTGCTGTTCACCGCCGGCCAGCTGCCGCTCAGGGATGGCAAGCTGATCGCGACTGGCCTGCTGGGCCGCGATCTCGACACCGCGACCGGCAAGGAAGCCGCGAAGGCCTGCGCCATCAACATCCTCGCCCAGGCCAAGGCGGCGCTGGGAGATCTCGAAAAGATCCGGCGGCTGGTCAAGATCACGGTCTTCGTCGCCTCGACGCCCGATTTCACCGAGCAGCATCTGGTCGCCAACGGCGCCTCCGACTTCCTCGTCGCGGCGCTCGGCGAGCGCGGCAAGCATGCCCGCTCGGCGGTCGGCACGGCCAGTCTGCCGCTGAACGCGCCGGTCGAGATCGAAGCCATATTCGAGATCGGCTGAGGGCGCGACAATGACGACACTATCCTGGCTGACGGCGCGGCCGATTGCGCATCGCGGCTATCACGACCTCAACAAGACGCGCTGGGAAAATACGCTGTCGGCCTTCGAAGCGGCCGCGCAGACCGGTTTTGCGATCGAATGCGACGTAATGCTCACCGGCGACGGCGTGCCCGTGATCTTCCACGACCATGACCTTGCCCGGCTCGCGGGCCGCGACGGGCTGGTCTGGCAGCGCACCGCCGCCGAAATGGGCGCGCTGTCGATCGGCGGCACCGCCGACCACGCGCCGACGCTTGCCGAAATGCTCGCCCTCGTCGCGGGGCGCGTGCCGCTCGTCATCGAGCTGAAGGGCGTTCCCGGCCACGACGAAGGCCTCGTCCAGGCGGTGGCGCAACAGTTGCGCGGCTATTCTGGCCAGGCCGCGATCATGTCGTTCGACCACTGGCTGATTCGCCAGTTCCCGGTGCACGCCGCGGGCATTCCCGCCGGACTGACCGCCTGGGGCATCCGCGACCAGGATTTCGAGGCGCATTTCAGCATGCTTGCCCACGACATTTCGTTCGTCTCCTACAGCGTCGCGCACCTGCCGAACCGATTCATTTCCTTCGTGCGTGAAAAGCTCGCCATGCCGGTCATCAGTTGGACCGTGCGCGACGCCGAAGGCGTGCGGGCGACGTTCGCGCATGCCGACCAGATGACGTTCGAGGGTTTCGACCCGGACACGGTGGCGTGAGGCCGACGCCCTTGTTGCAACCGCGAACGGGACACACATAGCGCGGATGGACACAAGCGCGGGCGGCGGAACGGATAACGATGCGAACGGCGCGACGCTGAAGGCCGTCGCCGGCATGGCGGCATTCGGCAAGGCCGAATGGGATACCCTCTCCGGAGCCTCGCGAACCGAGTCCGGAACTGCCTACAACCCGTTCATTTCATACGCTTTCCTGTCGGCCTTGGAAGACTCCGGCACGGCGGTCCGCGCGACCGGCTGGCAGCCGCAGCATCTGCGCCTCGAGGCGGCCGACGGTTCGCTGCTCGGCGCAGCGCCCTGCTATCTGAAATCGCACAGCCAGGGCGAATACGTCTTCGACCATGGCTGGGCCGACGCCTTCGAACGCGCCGGCGGACGCTATTATCCGAAACTCCAGGTGGCGGTGCCGTTCACGCCGGCGACTGGCCCCCGCCTGCTCGTGCGGCACGATGCGGATGCCGACGCAATCCGTGCCGCCCTGGCAGGCGGATTGATCGCGTTGGCCGAGCGGCACGGCGCCTCGTCGGCGCACGCCACGTTCGCCACCGCCGAGGATGTCGATGCGCTGGAGGCGGCCGGCTTCCTGCGCCGCATCGACCAGCAGTTCCATTTCTTCAACGAGGGCTACGGCTCGTATGAGGACTTTCTCGATACCCTTGCCTCGCGAAAGCGCAAGAACCTGCGCAAGGAGCGCGCCGCCGCGATCGCCAATGGAATCAGCATCGACCGGCTGACCGGGGCGGACCTGACCGAGGCCGTCTGGGACGATTTCTACCGTTTCTATATCGACACCGGCAGCCGCAAGTGGGGCCGACCCTATCTCAATCGCACCTTCTTCTCGCTGATCGGCGAGCGGATGGCGGACGACGTGCTGCTCGTGATGGCGAAACGCGGCGGCCGCTATGTCGCCGGGGCTATCAACTTCATCGGCTCGGACCGATTGTTCGGCCGCAACTGGGGCTGCGTCGAGGACCACCCCTTCCTGCATTTCGAGGTCTGCTACCATCAGGCGATCGATTTCGCCATCGAGCGCGGGCTGAAGGTCGTGGAGGCTGGCGCGCAGGGCGAGCACAAGCTGGCGCGCGGCTACATGCCGGTGACGACGCAGTCGGCGCACTACATCGCGCATCCGGGCCTGCGCCGGGCGGTGGCGGAGTATCTTGTACGCGAACGCCAGGAAGTCGCCCAGATCGGAGAATATCTTGAGGAGCGCGGGCCTTTCCGGAAGGGCGATATCGTCATCCGTGCCGAATCGTCGCCGAAAACAGATTGATCACCAAGACACCCGCCATGATCAGTACGATTCCGGCCAGCGCCGGCAGGTCGAGCGCCTGGCGATAGACGAAGAAGCCGATCGCCGTGATCAGGACGATGCCGCCGCCGCACCAGATCGCATAGACGATGCCGACGGGCAGCGTGCGCAGTGGAAGCGACAGGAAGTAGAAGGCAAGCGCATAGCCGGCGATGGTCAGCAGCGATGGCGCCAGGCGCGTGAATCCTTGCGTCTCCTTCAACGCGGTGGTTGCCATGACCTCGAAGGCGATCGCGGCAACAAGCCAGGCGTGGTTCGCGTTCATGGTTGACTCCGGGACGGCACGGGTTGACTTCAGTTGTGCCCGGAACCGATGATCGGGCAGATGAAGACTGCACGAGGAAGCGATGAGCGGCTACGACAATACGAACGTCTTTGCAAAAATCCTGCGCGGCGAGCTGCCCTGCCACAAGCTCTACGAGGACGCCGACACGCTGGCCTTCATGGACGTCATGCCGCAAGGCGCCGGCCATGCGCTGGTGATTCCCAAAATACCCTCGCGCAACATGCTCGATGCCGATCCGGCCGCCCTCGCCCCGCTGTTTGCCGTCGTGCAGAAGATCGCCATCGCCGTGAAAGCGGCGTTTGCGGCCGATGGGGTCACGATCATTCAGTTCAACGAACCGGCCTCCGGCCAGACCGTCTTCCACCTGCACGTCCATGTCATTCCGCGATTCGACGGTATCCCGCTGAAGCCGCATGCCGGCGGCATGGAAAAGCCCGAGGTGCTGGCGGCGAACGCCGACAGGATCCGCGCCGCGCTGGCCGGATAGGCGCGGCCGCGGTCAAGCGCCGAACAGCAGTCCGCTGATCAGGACCACCTCGGCCACCGCGATGCCGAGAACGATGCTCCGCGAGATCGCCAGATAGGCGGCAAAGCCGGCCGCGGCTGCGCCCAGTCTCAGAAGCAAGGGCGTGGCCGCCAACGCGCCGCCCGGGAAGACGATCAGATTGGCGATGACGGCGGCGACCAGCGCGGTCGCGACCGTGCGCACCAGCACCATCACGCTCGAATCCTCGGCGATGCGATCGCCGATGAAGACGCCGAGGAAGCGCCAGAAATCGGTCGCCAGCCAACCGGCGACGAGGATGAAGAAATAGGGCCACCACCAGGCGTCGTTACCGAAAAAAGTCATGCGGACGGCTTCCGGGCAGTGGCGACATGGAACAGCCAGGCACCGAGGCCGCCGACGAGTCCGGCCATCAGCAGATCGTAGCCCGGCAGAACGACATGGAACACCGGTCCAAGAACCAGGCCGAGCAGCATGGCGATGTGTCCGGCGCGCTCGCGGGCGGAACCCCACATGGAGGTCAGGAAATACATCGGCGTCAGCAGGAAGAGCGCGGCCGAAACCGCCGGCGGCAGCTGGCCGGATATCAGGAAGACGACCGTGACGACCGCCATGTTGACCAGCACGAGGGTCGAACCGAGGCCGAGATAATAGGCGGTTCGCCACTCGCGCGGGATGTCGCGCAACCGCGCCATGGCGATCACCCAGGACGTCACCGCGACGAAATGGGCGAGCAGGTATAGCACCCATTTGCGGGTTCCCTGCGCGCGCAACTCCGGCACCAGCGCGACCACCATCGGCGTCAGCCGGATCGAGGAGAGCGCGACCGCGAACGCGGCGGCCGGCAGGCTCGCGCCGGCCAGGATCGCGCCAATCAGAACCACGTTTGCCGGCAGCGCCCAGACGATACCCGTCATGAACACGGTCTGCAGCAGCGTCAAGCCGGCGTCGCGCGCGAGACTGGCAAAGCCGACGAAGGCGGACGCCAGGATCAGCCCGGGCACCGAAATCGCACCGCGGACTCCGCGCCAGTACCAGTGGCGGGCGTGCGGCGTCGGTGCTTCGGGATGGGGATCGTCGCGCATCGGGATGGCGATATCACAGGTCCGGCACGGTGACGACGCGAAAGTCGGCCTCGAGACAGCGCTCGTGGGCAGCAAGATTGTCAGTGATTCCAGCGGTGTTCCCCAACAAACACGTTTACGCTGCCAATTTTTTCTGCAAATCTTTCCGGTGCCTATCTTTGGAGCAGGTCGCTCCGTCTGGTCCACCGAAGTTCGAGCCTGGGCCCAATAAGAAGTCTGTCTGGGAGGAAGGGAGGTCGTGACGCAACGATAACCAGACACAGGGGACAAAAATGGAATCCGCAGAACTCCAGACCAGGATCGAGGCGCTGGAAGCGTCGCTGAAGATGGCGACAGCCATCAATTCCGAAGCCTTCTACTGGTGGTGCACAGCCCTGATGCTTGCCATCCACGCCGGCTTCCTCGCCTATGAGATGGGCGCCTCGCGCGCCAAGAACGCACTGGCGTCGGGCCTGAAGAACCTCGTCGCCTTCGCCTTCATCGTGCCGACCTTCTTCTTTGTCGGCTGGTTCATCTACAACGCCTTCCCGACCGGCCTGACGATCTCCGAAGCGGGCTACGGCGCCCTGCCTTGGTCGGCCAACATGGGTCCGAACCTTTCCGACAACGCGTCCGGCATCTTCTGGGCCGCCTTCACGCTGTTTGCGGCGACCACGGCGTCCATCATGTCGGGCTCGGTGATCGAGCGCATCCGCATTTCGGGCTTCACCATCCTCGCCATCTTCCTTGGCTCTGTGGTCTGGATCCTCGGCGCCGCCTGGGGATGGCATCCGAGCGGCTGGCTGACCTCGGTGCTCGGCCTGCACGATGTCGGCGCCGCCGGCTGCGTACACACGATCGCCGGCTTCTTCACGCTCGGCGTGCTGATCAATCTCGGCGCCCGCATCGGACGCTTCAACGCCGACGGAACCGTCAACGAGATCAACGGCCACAACATGCCGATGTCGCTGATCGGCCTGATGCTCATCGTGATGGGCTTCTTCGGCTTTCTCGGCGGCTGCATCATCTACACCGGCGACACCTGGATGACGATCTACAACACGCCGACCACGCTGTCCGCCTTCGGCTTCAACACGCTGATGGGCGTCGCCGGTGGCATGCTCGGCTGCTATCTCGTCACCCGCGACCCGTTCTGGATGATGTCGGGCGCGCTCGTCGGCGTTATCTCGGCGGCACCCGGCCTCGACGTCTACTATCCGCCGCTCGCCTTCCTGATCAGCTTCGCCGGCGGATGCGTGATCCCCAAGCTGCACAATGTCCTGCTCACGCGGTTCAAGATCGACGACGCGGTGGGCGCGGTGGCCGTGCATGGTTTCGGCGGTGTCTGGGGCCTCGTCGCCTGCGGCATCTTCGCGGCGGGCTACCCCAACGCCGAAGGACCGGCGGTATCGTTCCTCGGCCAGGTCGAAAGCGCCGCGGTCTTCATGCTGCTCGGCTTCGTGCCAGGCTATGGGCTTTCCTACGTGCTGAAGGTGGTCGGCCTGCTGCGCTGCAGCGAGGAAGTCGAGATGGCCGGTCTCGATCTCGCGGAAGTTCCCGTCAAGGCCTATCCGGAATCCCGCATCCCCGCCTTCGGCGACGGCGCACTCAGCCCCGCCGAATGAGCGACCCCACCAATCAGACAGGAGAACAACGACCATGAACGCTTCACCGATCACCGTCTGGGAAGGCGCGACCGCCTACTTCACCTTCGCCGACAGCCCGCTCATCCTGAGCGTCGTGCTGGTGGGCGCGATCGCGGCCTGCGTCTATGCCATCGTCAGCATGGCGCAGCACGAAACCGCCAGTTCGAAGAAGTTCAAGGCCAAATAGCGCCGCCCAATCCGCGTCAACGCGAAAACGCCGCCCCGAGAGGGCGGCGTTTTCATGTGTCGGTCTCCAGGTTTCCGAAGCGCGGCGGTTCAGTTCTTGCGCGGCAGTTGCGGCACCATGCTGCGTTTCGGCGCGTCGCCGGACTTCTCCGGGGCCTTGCCCCTTGGCGCCGGCAAAGGTTTGACCGGCGCGGCGGCGGCCTTCGCCTTCGGCTTCCTCGCCGCCGCCTTCTTGGACGGGTCTTCCTTCTTCGGCTTGACCGGCACCTCGTCGGCGATCGCGTCGAGCTTCAGGCGATCGTCGCCGCTCTCGCTCTTCTCGACCGTGACGCGGACCGTGCCGCCCTTGCGCAGCTTGCCGAACAGAACCTCGTCGGCGAGCGGCTTCTTGATGTATTCCTGGATCACCCTGCCGAGCGGACGTGCGCCCATGCGCTCGTCATAGCCCTTGTCGGCCAGCCAGCCGATGGCGTCCGGCGACAGGTCGAAGGTCACGCCGCGGTCGGCCAACTGGGCCTCGAGCTGCATGACGAACTTCTGCACGACCTGATGGACGACCGGAACCGGCAGCGGGCCGAACGGGATGATCGCGTCGAGCCGGTTGCGGAACTCCGGCGTAAACAGCCGGTTGATCGCCTCGACGTCGTCGCCTTCGCGCTTGGTCGAGCCGAAACCGATCGCCGCGCGCTGCGCGTCAGACGCGCCCGCATTGGTCGTCATGATCAGGATCACGTTGCGGAAGTCGATCTTCTTGCCGTTGTGATCGGTCAGCTTGCCGTGGTCCATGACCTGCAACAGGATATTGAACAGATCCGGATGCGCCTTCTCGACCTCATCCAGCAGCAGCACGCAGTGCGGATGCTGGTCGACGCCGTCGGTGAGCAGGCCACCCTGGTCGAAGCCGACATAGCCCGGAGGCGCGCCGATCAGGCGCGAGACCGTGTGGCGCTCCATGAATTCCGACATGTCGAAGCGGATCAGTTCGACGCCGAGCGAGGCGGCCAACTGCTTGGCGACTTCCGTCTTGCCGACGCCGGTCGGGCCCGAGAACAGGTACGAGCCGATCGGCTTTTCCGGTTCGCGAAGGCCGGCGCGCGCCAGCTTGATGGCCGAGGCAAGCGCGGTGATCGCCGTCTCCTGCCCGTAGACGACGCGCTTCAGCTCGTCCTCCAGTGTCGCCAGCACCTTTTCGTCGTCGGCCGACACCGTCTTCGGGGGGATGCGGGCCATGGTGGCGACGGTCGCCTCGATCTCCTTCACGGTGATCGTCTTCTTGCGCTTGTTCTCCGGCACCAGCATCTGCGAGGCGCCGGTCTCGTCGATCACGTCGATCGCCTTGTCCGGCAGCTTGCGGTCGTTGATGTAGCGCGCCGAGAGCTCCACCGCGGCCTTTATGGCCTCGTTGGTGAACTTCACCTTGTGGAAGTCCTCGTAGTAGGGCTTCAAGCCTTTCATGATCTCGATCGTATCGTCGATGGACGGCTCGTTGACGTCGATCTTCTGGAAGCGCCGCACGAGCGCGCGGTCCTTCTCGAAGAACTGGCGGAACTCTTTGTAGGTGGTCGACCCGATGCACCGGATGGCGCCCGAGGAGAGCGCCGGCTTCAACAGGTTCGACGCGTCCATCGCGCCGCCTGATGTCGCGCCGGCGCCGATTACAGTGTGAATCTCGTCGATGAAGAGGATGGCGCCCGGATAATCCTCGAGCTCCTTGACGACCTGCTTCAGCCGCTCCTCGAAATCGCCGCGATAGCGCGTTCCCGCCAGCAGCGTGCCCATGTCGAGCGCGAAGATCGTGGCGTTGAGCAGCACACCCGGCACGTCGCCCTCGACGATGCGCTTTGCAAGGCCTTCGGCGATGGCCGTCTTGCCGACGCCCGGATCGCCGACATAGAGCGGATTGTTCTTCGAGCGACGGCAGAGGATCTGGATGGTGCGGCTGATCTCAGTCGCGCGGCCGATCAGAGGATCGATCTTGCCGGTCTTGGCCTTGGCGTTGAGATTGACGCAATAGGCCGTCAGGGCGTCCTGCTGCTGTTTCTTCTTGCCGTTTTCCTCGGGCTGTTCCTGGTGAGCCGGCCCCTGCTGATCGTCCTCCGCGCCGCGCGGGCTGCGCGTCTCGGATGCACCCGGCCGCTTGGCTATGCCGTGCGAGATGTAGTTGACCGCGTCGTAGCGGGTCATCTGCTGTTCCTGCAGGAAATAGGCGGCGTGGCTCTCGCGCTCGGCGAAGATCGCAACGAGCACGTTGGCGCCCGACACTTCCTCGCGGCCCGACGACTGAACATGGATCACGGCGCGCTGAATGACGCGCTGGAAGCCGGCGGTGGGTTTGGAATCCTCGTCGTAGCCAGTAATCAGATTGTCGAGCTCCTTGTCGACATAGGCGACCACGGTGCGCTTCAGCTCATCGAGATCGACATTGCAGGCGCGCATGACAGCGGCGGCGTCGCCGTCGTCAATCAGCGCAAGCAACAGGTGCTCGAGCGTCGCATATTCATGATGCCGCTCGTTGGCGAGTGTCAGCGCCTGGTGTAGCGCGCGCTCGAGGCTTTGGGAGAAAGCCGGCATTCAGTACCTCACTTCTTCTCCATCACGCATTGCAGCGGGTGCTGGTGCTGACGGGCAAAATCCATGACCTGGGACACTTTGGTCTCGGCGACTTCGAATGTATAGACCCCGCATTCGCCCACTCCGTGATTGTGAACGTGCAGCATGATGCGGGTAGCAGCCTCGCGGTCCTTCTGGAAAAACCGTTCGAGGATATGAATGACAAACTCCATGGGCGTGTAGTCGTCGTTGAGAATCAGCACGCGATAGAGGCTGGGCTTCTTGGTTTTCGGCTTGGTGCGCGTGATGACGGCAGTGCCGCGTCCGGGCGCCTGTCCGTCATTCGATCCCTGCATGCGCCGGTCCTGGAACCGCATGGCCGCCCCGCCGATCGTCAAGTTCTGCCAGCCCCTTCTCGTGCACGAATCCACACACGACATGTAGGTGCTCGGAGGTTGATTTTAAGGCCTTTGTCGGCGGTGACAATATGGCCGCATGGGCAGTTGCCGAAATATCATCATGTGCCGCAGCGTGATGCCGCGTCGGCAGGCGGACGCCATTCGGCTTCGTGGGTGTCTTGTATCCGACGAACCGATTCCATCCATGTTGGTGTGATATCTTATCGGTTTGATGAGGGTTTGCAGCGGATGGTGGTTCTACTGCTCCGCAACCTGGAAGCCCATAAATGTCCAATGTGCGACGTCCGATCGCCTTGTGCTTGTTCGTGCTCGTTCTTGTCGTCTTCTGGTTTGTTCCGCGTGTTTTCGCTTTCGAGACCGCGCAGTTGCAGATGTGGGCCACGATGGGACAGATCGGCGGCCCGTTGCTTGCCGCGATGCTCTGCTTCCGCGTGGCGCGCGAAAGCTCTGGCGCCGACCGCACGGCTTGGCTCAGGTTCGCAATCGGCTCCTCGCTCTATGTTCTGGGCAACCTCTTTTATGTCTACTATGCCGTCGTCGGCACGGTCCCGCCGTTTCCCGCGCTGCCGGAGGCGACCTACTTCGTCATGGCGGCATTCTTCGCCGCTGGGATGTATTACTACGGCAGCATCCGCGGCCGGGTCAGCCACGTACAGTTCTACAATTTCGTGCTGTTCTACTGTTCCATCACGCTGGCCACGATCTTTCTCCTCCACGGTCACATCGTCGAGTCGGTCATGGATCCGTTCGCAACCGCGGTGGCGTTTCTCTATCCCGCCCTCTGGTTCAGTGTTGCCGCATTCGGCCTCATCACCATGTTTCTCTACGACAGCGGCGAGAAAGCGCGGTCGTTCGCACTCCTTATTCTGGCCGTGTCTGCCGAAGCCAGCGCCGATTTGATCTACGCGCTCGACCTCATGCGGGGCTCATACCAGATCGGAGGCATCACTCAGTTCCTTTGGGTGGCATCCGCGGGATTGATCGCCTTGGCGGCGTTCGAGCGGCTGCAGCGAGCGGAGAACACGGAAGCGGTGGCCGACACCTTGTTCCGGCGCATCGACGGCCGCGCCTTCGTGCAGGCGGTCACCCCGGCAGCGGCCCTCGCTCTGGTCCTGCTCCCGGGCGTCTATTCCGGCGTACTCGGCAACAATGTCTATCTCGGCCTCGCCGCAGCGCTCGCCGTCGTCTTCGCGACAGCCGCCGGCCTGCGCGAACACTGGATCATCAACGACCAGCGCCGATTGCGCAGGGAAAGGGAAAAGGCCAGCGCCAGTCTTGCCAGGAGCCAGCAGCGCCTGACGTCGGTACTGGAAAGCACGGGCGATAGCGTCGTCGTTCTCGATCGCGACTGGCGGATCGAATTCCTCAACCAGCGCGCGCTGGCGGCAGGCTCCAACCTCTCCAAGGTCGCGATCGGCGCCCCGTTCTGGGACATACTGCCAGGGGGCAAGAAACACCCTTCAGCGGTGCATCTTGGCCGCGCCGTGGACAGCCAGGTCCCGGTCGAATTCGAAGTCGAGGTCGGTAGCAGGGGCGCATGGTTCGCGGTAGGCGCCTATCCGTCTTCGGACGGCCTGTCGATCTTCTTTCGCGACATCTCGGAGAGCCGTCGCGTACGCGAAGAGATCGCCTACCTGGCGCACCATGATCCGCTCACAGGCCTCGTCAACCGCAGCTTGTTTCGCGAGAGGCTGACGGCAGCCGCGGCATCCGGCGCGCAGGCGGCCGTCCTGCTGCTCGATCTCGACCACTTCAAGGAGATCAACGATACGTTCGGCCATCCGGCCGGCGATTCGCTCCTCGTCGCCATCGCAGGAAGGCTACGCCAGTGTCTCCGGCTCGACGACACGATCGCGCGCCTCGGCGGCGACGAGTTCGCGGTCCTTCTCGTCAACCACGCCAGCCATGTCGAGGTCGCCAGGCTGGCCCGGCGCATCGTCGCGGCAGTCAGCGCGCCGCACACCGTGTCCGGTCAGTCGATGCGCGTCGGCGCCAGTCTCGGCATCGCCTTTTCCGAAGAAGACAATGCCGATCCGGACCGCATCTTCAAGAATGCCGACATCGCGCTTTACGCAGCGAAGGCCGAGGCGACGGGAGAGTTCCGCTTCTTCGAGCCGGCCATGGAAACCGCGGTCCAGGAACGCCAGGCGCTGCGCGCCGACCTGCGCGCGGCGCTTGATAATGACGAGTTCGAAGTTGTCTACCAACCGCTGTTCGATTTTCGACTGAACCGGGTCTGCGGCTTCGAGGCGCTGCTGCGCTGGCGCCATCCGACACGCGGCATGATCTCGCCGGAAATCTTCATCCCGATCGCAGAGGACACCGGCCTGATCATCGCGCTTGGCGACTGGGTGTTCGAGACCGCGTGCACCGCGGCGGCGACATGG
>JAUYMV010000775.1 GCA_030698645.1 Mesorhizobium sp. | reverse complement strand
GCGGCATCGTCGCGCTGGCGGGCGGCGGGGCGCTGCAATATGCCGGCCTGCTGCCGTCGCCAGCCGCCACGGGCGCCGATGCGGCCGTGCTGGCCGCGCTTCAATCCGATGTCGCCGCGCTCAAGGACCGGCCGACTCCGGCCGCCGATCCCGCCGACGGCGCGGCGCTCGGCGCGCTTTCCGAACGCGTCGATGTCGTCGTCGCCTCCATCGACCAAATGAAGGCGGATCTTGCCGCCTCGGCAAGCGCCGATTCTGGGACGTCGCCTGCCGCGGCGCAGGCGCTCGACGAGCGGTTCCAGGCACTGGAGACGGCGATCGCCGCGCTGCCGGCGGCTGGCGGCGACGCGACGGCGCTGGAGGCCAAGCTCGCCACGCTGGAAACAGGGCTCGCCGCAGCCGTCAGGGCCGTCGAGGACGCCAAGGCCGCGGCGGAAGCGGCCGATGCCGCATCGCTCGCCCGCCTCGCCACCCTCGAGCAGACCGTGGCGGGCCTCGCAGGCAAGGTCGCCGAACAGGCGGAGCAGCCGAACGCGGCGCTTGCCATCGCGGCGTCGACGCTGAAGGCGGCGATCGACCGGGGCGACCCCTTCATGATAGAGCTTGAGACCTTCGCCGCCGTCTCGCCCGATTCCCCGGAGATCGCGCCGCTGCGCGACATGGCGGCCAGCGGCGTGCCGTCCCGCACGGCGATCGCGGCCGGCTTCCCGGATGCCGCAGCCGCCATGATCGCCGCGGCGCGGTCGGCCGACCCCGATGCCGGCATCCTCGACCGGCTGATGAGCAGCGCGCAGTCGCTCGTGCAGGTGCGTCCCGTCGGCATGGTCGAAGGCGCGGACGTGCCGGCCATCGTGGCGCGCATGGAAGTGGCGCTCAACAAGGGCGACTATGCCGCGGCGCTGAAGGAGCACGAGGCGCTGCCGCCGGCTGCCAAGGCGGCCGGTGCGTCCTATATGGCGACTGTCCAGGCGCGTCTCGCCGCCGACGAATTGACCACCAAGGTGCTGTCCGCCGCGCTCAAGGCGTAAGCTAGGCCGGGAAACCCGGGTTGAGGATCGTTTCATGCTTCGCGTTCTGTTCTTCCTCGTTCTCGTCTTCGCGCTCGGCCTCGGCTTCGCGTGGCTCGCCGAGCGGCCGGGCACCATGCTGGTCACCTTCAACGGCTACGAGTATCAGGTGACGCTGATGGTCGCGGCCGTGCTCGTCACGGCGCTGGTCGCCGGCGTGATGATCTCGTGGTGGCTGATCAAGAGCATCTGGAACAGCCCCTATACCGTGTCGCGCTACTTCCGCGTCCGCCGCCGCGACCGCGGCTACCAGGCGCTGTCGACCGGCCTGATCGCGGCGGGCTCCGGCGACGCCGACACCGCGCGCCGCATGCACAAGCAGTCGGCCAAGCTGCTCAATGCCGACCAGGAGCCGCTGATCCACCTGCTGGAGGCGCAGGCCGCGCTGCTCGACGGCGACCACGACGGCGCCCGCAAGAAGTTCGAGGCGATGGTCGAGGATCCGGAGATGCGCCTGCTCGGGCTGCGCGGCCTCTATCTGGAGGCCGAACGGCTCGGCGACCGCGGCGTCGCGCGCCATTATGCCGAGCGCGCCAGCGCGGCGGCGCCGCATCTCGCCTGGGCGTCGGGCGCGGCGCTCGAATCGAAGATGGCCGAAGGCGACTGGGACGGCGCGCTGCGCATTCTCGACGCGCACAAGGCGACGCGCCAGATCGAGCGCGAGACGACCAGCCGCAACCGCGCCGTGCTCTTGACCGCCAAGGCGATCAGCGTGCTGCGCACCGACCCGCTCGCCGCCAAGAACGCGGCGATCGAGGCGAACCGGCTCGACCCCGGCCTCGTGCCGGCGGCGGTCATCGCGGCCAAGGCACTGTTTCGCCAGGAAGACATGCGCAAGGGGTCGAAGATCCTCGAGACGGCGTGGAAGAAGCAGCCGCACCCCGAGATCGCCGACGCCTATATCCATGCGCGGCCGGGCGATTCGACGCATGACAGGCTGAAGCGCGCCCGCAAGCTGCAGGACATCAAGCAGAACCACGTCGAATCGTCGATGGCGGTGGCGCGCGCCGCGCTCGATGCCGGCGAACTCAAGGTGGCGCGCGAGGCCGCCGAAACGGCGGCGCGTCTGGAGGCGCGCGAATCGGTCTATCTGCTGCTCGCCGACATCGAGGAAGCCGAAACCGGCGACCAGGGCCGCGTGCGCCAGTGGCTGTCGAAGGCGGTCAAGGCGCCGCGCGATCCGGCCTGGACGGCCGACGGCTACGTCTCGGATCGCTGGGCGCCGTTTTCGCCCGTGACCGGCCAGATCGGCGCCTTCGAGTGGCGCGTCCCGGTCGAGCGGCTCGGCCCGATGATCGAGCAGGAGCCGCAGGTGGTCGCCGCGGCTGCCGAGCCGGCGCGCATCGTTGCGCCGGTGGCCCCCGCGCCCGCGCCTG
>JAUYMV010000774.1 GCA_030698645.1 Mesorhizobium sp. | reverse complement strand
GGAGGCCCTTGGCATGCGAGGGAGATTTTTCGGTCACGCCGCGTCAATCCGGTGCTGGTCGACCGGACGCCTGCGCGCTAGTCCGACGGGCCGTTGAAACGCTCCCAGCCCTTTGGCCCGAGATGCTCCTGCGGCGAAAAGCGCACCTTATAGGCCATCTTGCGCGACCCGTTGACCCAGTAGCCGAGATAGACATGGGGCAGGCCGGCGGCGCGCGTGCGGGCGATGTGGTCGAGGATCATGAAGGTGCCGAGCGAGCGGTCCTCGAGCTCCGGATCGTAGTAGGAATAGACCATCGACATGCCGTCGGCCATCTTGTCGGTCAGCGCCACGCCCATCAGCGGCCCGGTGCCCTTGCCGGTGATGAAGGAATCCGGTCCGCGCCGACGGTATTCGATGACCTTGGTGTCGACATGCGTGTCCTCGACCATCATGGCGTAGTCGAGCACCGACATGTCCGACATGCCGCCCTTGCGGTGGCGCGCGTCGAGATAGGCGCGGAACAGCGAATACTGCTCGGTCGACGGCTCGGCGTCGTGCATCGCGCCGATCAGGTCGGAATTGGTCTTCAGCACCTTGCGCATGTTGCGCGTCAGCTTGAACTCGTCGGCCAGGATGCGCACCGAGACGCAGGCCCGGCACGCCTCGCAGGCCGGCCGGTAGGCGATGTTCTGCGAGCGGCGGAAGCCGCCTTGCGTCAGGAGGTCGTTCATCTCCGGCGCGCGATCGCCGACCAGGTGCGTGAACACCTTCCGCTCGAACAGTCCCTCGATATAGGGACAGGGCGAGGGAGCCGTCAGGAAGAATTGCGGCGACTGGGTCGGGTGATGCGTCATCGGCTACGAACGGAATCCCCTGGCGATGCGCAAGTCTTGGCGCGCCGGACGGAAACGTCAACAGGAGAAATCGGCGGCGCGGCGCGATCGGCCGCGCGTCAGATGTCGGTGCGGGTGACGACCGAGCCGAGCAGCAGGTCGTGCAGCGTGCGCTTTCGGTCGGTGAACAGCGTCGCCAGCAGGACCAGCGGCGTGAGGACGGCGTTGCCGGCCCAGAACAGCACGGTGTGGACCATCGCGAGCATGCCGTCGACCGGCCGCCCGTCGAGACGGTCGAGGCGGATCGACATGACCTGCATGCCGGCGGTCGCCTGTCTCGCACCGCCAAGCGTCAGCGCGACGTAGACGAGCGCCACGAGCGGGCCGAGGATGCCGTAGAGCATCCAGCCAAGGCCGAGCGTCAGCACGCCGATGAAGGCGACGACGACCGCCGCCACGACGACGAGCAGGCCGATGATCAAATAGTCGATCAGGAAGGCGAACACCCGGCGCGAGCGCACACCCTCATAGGCGCGCACGTCGTCGAGACGCGTCGTCATGATGTCGCCGTCGAGAATGGTCTGGTTCATCGCGTTCTCTTCCTCACACGCCCGGGATTATGTGTCGGGCGCCAACATAAAGTGGTGAATGTCACCGGATTTTCAAGGATTGGGGTCCAGGCTGCGCTTGAGTAGGGGCGAGGGTTCGCGCTAGCCTGTGTGCGCTGCACAATGGGCGGCGCGCGGGGGCGGGCGAATGCACGATTTCGACATGCTGGTGATCGGTTCGGGGCCGTCGGGGCGGCGCGCGGCGGTACAGTCCGCCAAGCTCGGAAAGTCGGTGCTCGTCGTCGACAAGGGCAGGCGGCTGGGCGGCGTCTCGGTGCACACCGGGACGATTCCTTCCAAAACTATCCGCGAGACGGTGCTGAACCTGTCCGGGTTCCGCGAGCGCGTCTTTTACGGCCGCGGCTACCGGGTGAAGCAGGACATTTCCATCGGCGACATCGTCTCGCGCCTGCACAAGACGCTCGACCACGAGGTCGAGGTGCTGCAGCACCAGTTCATGCGCAACACGGTGAAGAGCGTGGCGGCGACGGCGCGCTTCGTCGATGCGCATACGGTCGAGGTGACGACGGAGAAGGGCGAGCACAGCCATGCGACCTTCGAGCATGCGCTGATCGCGGTGGGGACAAGGCCGCACCGGCCCGACAACGTGCATTTCGACAAGCACCGCATCTTCGACAGCGACGACATTCTCGAGCTGGAGCGCCTGCCGCGCAGCCTGACCGTCATCGGGGGAGGGGTCATCGGCGTCGAATACGCGACCATCTTCTCCGCCCTCGACGTGCCGGTGACGCTGGTCGAGCCGCGCGCCACGATCCTCGACTTCGTCGACCGCGAGATCGTCGACGATTTCATCCACCAGATGCGCGACCGCGGCATGATCGTGCGCCTCGGCAGCGCGGTGAAGGACATCGCGTCGAAGCCGGACTGCGTCGAGGTGACGCTCGCCGACGGCCGCATCGTCAAGTCGGAGATCCTGCTCTACGCGGCGGGCCGCACCGGCAACGTCGCCAGCCTCGGCCTCGAGCATGTCGGCATCGAGGCCGACAGCCGCGGCCGGCTGACGGTCGACCCGCATACCTTCCAGACCAACGTGCCGAACATCTATGCCGCCGGCGACGTCATCGGTTTTCCGAGCCTCGCCTCGACCTCGATGGAGCAGGGCAGGGTGGCCGCCTGCCACGCCTTCGGCCTGCCGCTGCCGCCTGCGCCGGAGGCGTTTCCGTACGGCATCTACGCGGTGCCGGAGATTTCCACGGTCGGCCAGTCGGAGGAGCAGGTGCGCGCGTCGGGCACGGCGTACGAATGTGGCGTGGCGCGCTTCCGCGAAACCTCGCGCGGCCACATCATGGGCGTCAATTCCGGATTCCTGAAGCTGATCTTCGCGCTCGACACGCGCCGCCTGCTCGGCGCCCATATCGTCGGCGAGGGCGCGACCGAGCTGATCCATATCGGCCAGGCGGTGATCAATCTGCACGGCACGGTCGATTTCTTCGTCGAGAACACGTTCAACTATCCGACGCTGGCCGAGGCCTACAAGATCGCCGGGCTGGACGCGTGGAACCGGATGGGCCGGGGATAGGGAGCCGCCGCCCGCGCAAGGGGCGGCGGCTCGCGTTCACCGCTGCCGTCAGAAGACGTTGTCGACCGGAAGCCCGAGCGCCATCGAGCCGGCGTAGCGCGCCTGCGGCCCCTGCTGCAGCGGATGGAAGCGGGCGCCCTGGATGTCGCGGAAGCGCTGTTCCAGTCCGTTCGAGCGGTAGAAGCCCGCGCCGCCGGCGAGTTCGAGCGCCAGATCGACCGCCTTGATGGCATGCTCGGCGACGAGCCCGCGGCCGATCATGACCTCGTTGACCGACGCGGCGGACGGCGCGTTCGTTTCGACCGTCGCGATCATGTGCCGGTGCGCCAGCTGCGCGGCGCGCAGGCTGGTGTCCATGCGCCCGGCGAGATCGACCAGATGCGGGCTCGGCGGCTTCTTGCCGGCCAGTCCGACCGCGATGTCGCGCGCGCTTTCCGCGACGCCGAGATAGGCGGCGTAGACGAGCGGGAAGGCGACCGTCGCGATGATCTGGAACACAGGGTGCCAGGCGCCGGCCTGGCGCGAAAACGAAACGGCGGCGTCCGGGATGAACAGATTGTCGATGACGACGTCGTTGGAGCCGGTGCCGCGCATGCCGAGCGTACGCCATGTCCGGTCGATGCTGACTTCCGGCGCCTTCATGGGGACGGCGAAATGCAGCACCTTGGCGGGCTCCTCGCCCTGCAGGATGGCGCCGGTCACCAGCAGATCGCCGGCTTCGGCGCCCGAGGTGAAGACTTTTCGCGCCGTGACGCGGTAGCCGCCCTCGACCTTGACGGCCTGTCCGGAGCCGCCGATCCAGTCGGACCCGCCGCTGGACAGCAAGATGATGTTCTCCGTGGCGACACGCTTCAGCAGCGGCTCGACGGCCGCCACCTTCTGGTGACGCCAGCGCCAGGCCGGAATGGCGACCTGGTGGGTGTGCATGGAGAAGGCGAGCGCCGTCGAGCTGCAGCCATGCGCGATCTCGCGCAGCATGTCGCAGAGTTCGGCGATCTCGGCGCCGCCGCCGCCGAATTCGACCGGAACGGCGGCGCGGACGAGGCCGGAGGCCTTGAGCGCGCGGTAGTTGTCGGCGACGAAGCGGTCCGCCTCGTCGCAGGCGGCCGCGCGCGTGGCGAATTCGGCAGCCAGACGCCTGGCGGTTTCGACGATGGTTTCCGTGGTGGAATCGGGCTGTGCGGAGAGTGCGGCCGTGTTGGCGATGTTCATCATGAGGGCTCCTTTGTCGGTTTCAGTATCCCGACATTCCCTGACGGCAATGCAACGGTCCAGTTCTGTATCTGTATCGGGCGGGATCGCGCGGAGCGAGGCGCGCGGCGTGTGCGGACCCGACGAAAGAGCCGAATGATATCAGAACGTTGATGTGTCCCAAGAGCTATGTGCGGAGACCATTCGTGGCCTCTGAAACTTTGGCGCGCCCGGCAAACTGATGCTACACTGAAGACGAGAACGGCCAACGAGGTGAGTACAGTGCAAGAGCGCGGCGGATATGGTCAGTTTTGCCCGGTCTCCATGGCAGCCGAAGTGTTCTGCGCGCGCTGGACCCCGCTCATCATGCGCGAATTGCTGTGTGGCACGACGCGGTTCAACGATCTGCGCCGCGGCGTGCCGCGAATGTCTCCGGCCTTGCTGTCGAAACGGCTGAAAGAGCTGGAGAAAGCCGGCATCGTGTCGGTCGTGCGCAGCGGCGGCGCCGTCGAGTACAACCTGACGCCCGCCGGCGAGGATTTGCGCGGGATCGTCATGGGGCTCGGCTTCTGGGGCACGCGCTGGGTGGAATCGCAACTGTCCCTGCGCAATCTCGACCCGTCGCTGCTGATGTGGGACATGCGGCGCAACCTCATTCTGGAGCCGCTGCCGCCGCGCCGCTGCACGATTCAGTTTCAGTATCCCGAATTGCCGACCGCCAAGCAGAACTACTGGCTCGTCGTCGATGCCGGCTCCGTCGATCTGTGCGGCTTCGATCCGGGATTCGAGATCGACCTGCTGGTGCGCTCGCCGCTGCGCATCATGACGGCGGTCTGGATGGGCGTCGCCAAGCTGCGCCACGAGATCGACGCCGGCACGGTCGCGCTGGACGGCGACAAGGCGATCGCCGGAGCAATCCAGCAATGGCTGGGGCTAAGTCCTTTCGCCAAGGAGCCAGTGCGCGCCGGTTGACGGCACAGCAGTTCAGCCCTCGCGCTTTGCGCCGACCGGCTCGCGCCGCCACAGCGCCGACAGCGCGACGATCGACCAGCCGCCGATCATGAGCGTGCCGCCCGACGGCGCCGCCATCGGAAACAGGCGGTCGCCGGTGTAGTGGCGCATCAACAGGTCGCCGGAAAAGAGCGCCAGCCCGACGAGCAGCACGAAGCCTCCGACGCGCAGCGGCGTGCGTCCCGCGAAGCGGTCGGCGCCGAGCCCGATTGCGGCGAAGGCCGGCGCATGCATGAGCAGGAAGGAGGCGGCCGTCGTGACAGTGCCGCCGCCTTGATGCGCCGCCGCCGCCGAGAGCGCCACGCCGGCCGCGCCCGACAGGCCGCCGGCGAACAACAGGATGCGGTCAGCGGTCATGGGTCGGCTCCGGGGTGGCAGGTGCTGCGGTTCTATCTCTCCCGTCGCCGATTGTCAGCACATGGTGCCACCGGCGGACCACGAGGCGGTGGAAAACGAGAGGGAACGGCTGCCGCCTACTCCGTCGCCAGGATCATGTTGCGCACGACCGGATAGATTTCGCGCTCCCAGCGCTTGCCCGCGAACACGCCGTAATGGCCGACATTGGCCTGCAGATGGTGGCGCTTCAGATGCGGGCGGAGCGACCGGCAGAGGTCGTGCGCGGCCGACGTCTGCCCGAGCGCGCAGATGTCGTCGCGGCCGCCTTCGACGGTGAGCAGCGCGGTTTGGCGGATCAGGCCGGGATCGACCTTTTCGCCGCGAAAGGTGAATTCGCCGGTCGCCAGTTCCGCCTTGTGGAAGATGCGGTCGATGGTCTCGATGTAGAACTCCGCGGTCAGGTCGAGGACGGCGAAATACTCGTCGTAGAAGGTCTTGATCTTCTCGGCTTCGGCCGTCTCGCCGGCGGCGAGGTGCTCG
>JAUYMV010000773.1 GCA_030698645.1 Mesorhizobium sp. | reverse complement strand
ATGCCGCCGGTCGGGCAGAAGCTGACGCCGGCCAGCGGCGACGACAGCGACTTCAGATATTGCGCGCCGCCCGCCTGCTCGGCCGGGAAGAATTTCAGCACCGAATAGCCTTCCTCCAGCGCCGCCATGATCTCGCTCGCGGTCACAGCGCCCGGCAGCATGGGCACGTCGCTGCCATGGGCGACGTCGAGCAGTTCCTGCGTCGTGCCCGGGCTGACGATGAAGCGCGCGCCGGCCTCGACGGCGGCGTGGAAGTTGCGCGCGTTGAGGATGGTGCCGGCGCCGGTGATCGCCTCGGGCACCTCGTCGGCGACGAGGCGTATGGCGTCCAGCGCGACCGGGGTGCGCAGGGTGATTTCGATGGCCGGCAGGCCGCCCCGCGCGAGCGCCCGGGCGAGCGGCACGGCATCGGCCAGCCGGCTGATCCTGATGACCGGGATGACCGGCTGGCCGGTCAGGACGGGACGGAGAAGGTCGGTCTTCTGGGCCATGAGGTGCCTGCGCGGCTGGAGGTGGAAGGTCTCGAAGCGCCTATCAGAAGGCGGCGGGCAAGTCCATTCTCAGCGCCGCAGCCAGGCCGCCAGCCAGGCGGCCAGCCAGGTCCAGAAACCGGTCGATCCGCCGGGCGAGCGCAGCGCGACGTCGATGGCGGCGCGCGTTTTCGGCCCCGCGATGCCGTCGACGGCGAGGCGGAACGCCGCCTGGAACTTGCGCACCGCTGCCTCCGTCGCGGGCCCGAACACGCCGTCGCGCGCGGCGGGAAAGCCAAGCGCCGTCAGCATCGTCTGCAGCTCCAGAACCGCCTCGCCACGCATGCCGACGCGCAGATTTGCGCCTGCGGCTGGCTGGGCGGAGGGAGGCGCACGATCTTCAGGGCGCTTCGCCCCATAGCGCGCATAGGCGGTGGCGATCTTGCGGTCGTAGCCATGGCGCCTGTAGTCCGGGCCGTTGTAGCCGCGCGCGAAGGCCGCCCAGTCCCTGCCGCGGATGGCCGGAACCAGGCCGGCCTTGTCGATGTAACGCGCCATCAGGCGCGCCTGTCCGGCGACGCTGTCGCGCGCCTCGGCGACGAGCGCGTCGACGCTGGCATAGCCGAGCCATGCCCAGTGCGCGCCCATGACCTGGCCGAGGCCCCAGGAGACCGATTCATGCGCGGATTTCGAATCGATGGCCGCGGCCCGCTCGAGCAGCGCCCAGCGCGCCGCCTGGCTCGACGGATTGGCGACGGCGCCGGCCGTGGGGGAGGCGAGGCCGGCCGCGCGCGCCATGTCCCGCTTCGCCGCCGGCAGCCTGCGGTCGAAATAATGGCCCTCGAAGCGGATCAGCGGTTCGCGGCGGCCCTGAACCAGCGCGAACGCCTTGCCGCCGGATTCGATCTCGGCGATCGCCAGCAGGGCTGCCGGCTCGACGCCGAGATCGCGCGCCACGGCCTGGATTTCCTGGATTACGTCGTTACTGAACATTCGTGCTGTCTCCGTTGTTCGAACGGCGATTGTACGGCCGGCGGGGAGGGCGTTGATGAATTTATTCCTAGGCACGCCGATGCCAGCCAGACAACCGAACCCTTGTGCCATCGCGGCCGACGCTGTACGGCCACGCCATGAAAAACCCGTCCCCACCCCCGAAGAGCGCGCGCGTGGCCGC
>JAUYMV010000772.1 GCA_030698645.1 Mesorhizobium sp. | reverse complement strand
CGAGGCGACCTTCTCCTCCTCCTTCACCTTCCAGTCGATGAAGGCTTCGACGTCGGGATGGTCGATGTCGACGACGACCATTTTCGCCGCGCGCCGCGTCGTGCCCCCCGATTTGATGGCGCCCGCCGCGCGGTCGCCGATCTTCAGGAAGGACATCAGGCCGGACGAGCGGCCACCGCCCGACAGCTTTTCGCCTTCGCCGCGCAGATGCGAGAAGTTCGAGCCGGTGCCTGAGCCATATTTGAACAGGCGCGCCTCGCGCACCCACAGATCCATGATGCCGCCCTCGTTGACGAGGTCGTCGGCGACGCCCTGGATGAAGCAGGCGTGCGGCTGCGGGTGCTCGTAGGCGGACTTCGACTTGGTCAGCTTGCCGGTGAAGGGGTCGACATAGAAATGGCCCTGGCCGGGGCCGTCGATGCCGTAGGCCCAGTGCAGGCCGGTGTTGAACCACTGCGGCGAATTCGGCGCGACGCGCTGGGTGGCCAGCATGTAGGCGAGTTCGTCGCGGAAGGCCGACGCGTCGTCCTCGGACTTGAAGTAGCCGCCCTTCCAGCCCCAGTAGGTCCAGGTGCCGGCGAGACGGTCAAAAACCTGGCGTGCATCGGTCTCGGAGCCGTAGCGCTCGGCCTCGGGGAGGGTGGCGAGCGCCGCCTCATCGGCGACGGAGCGCCACAGGAAGGACGGGACGTTGTTCTCCTCGACCTTTTTCAGGCGCGCGGGCACGCCGGCCTTGCGGAAATATTTCTGCGCCAGGATGTCGGCGGCGACCTGGGAGAACTGCGCCGGCACGTCGATGTCGGCCAGCCGGAAGACGACCGAGCCGTCCGGATTGCGAATCTCCGAGAGCGCCTTGCGGAATTCGATCTCCGCATAGGCGGATTGGCCTGGCTTGGTGAAACGCCGTTCGATGCGCATGTCGCTGTCCCTTCAGTCCCTAAATATAGCGCATTTCCACAGGATTCCCTCGTCAAGAATCCGCGATTGCGCGCCCTTCCTCGTCCGCCGCGGCCGCACGACCTCCGGCGTATCCGCCGGGCCTGGCGAAGGACCGGGGCTGCGCCTGAAAACGGCGCTTCTCCGTTCGTCCGCGAGGCCCGCCGGCCCCTTTTCGACACCTGTCAGGGTGATTCCCGCATCGGCGAGACGCATCCTGTATCTGGTGCCGACTATCCCCCGCAAACACTAAATATAGTGTTAACAACTCATTTATGCCAGCACTCGCACTCTAACGACCGGCCTTTCCCGCGCACAATTTTTCACGCAATCTCCCGCCGTCGAAAAACGGTGGAGGTCCGCCAGAACGCATGAAAATCAGGGAAAGAACTGGCCGGGAAGATCCCTGGCCGCGCCCGCAACAAAAGCGCATGGCCGATATGAGGCGACTCGGATGCAACCGTCAACGATTCGTTTGTACGAGATTTATGACCACAACATCTTGTGGTGGACGAGTGTGGATAACGGGGAGAAGGGGCGGAGAATCATGTCAGCCGGCGAAGCGACGGCCGGCGTGGCGAGAGGGCTTCCGGACGAGCCGGGCGCCATCGGCGAAAGCTCGCGCAGTTTCGGCGGGCATTCGACTTTGGACATTGCCAGGCCGGGGCGGGGACCCGATATTGACGGGGACAGCGCCGAGAAAGGGCCGGACATGGCAACACGCGGATTCACCGGACGCGGGCGACCGACGCGCAGCGACGAGCGCCTGCCGCCTGGCCAGTTTCTCGAAGACGGGTTTCCGGTGCTTTCGGCCGGGCCGACGCCGCGCGTCAGGCTGGAGGACTGGTCGTTCACCCTGAAGGACGGCGTGCGGCCGGTGAAGAGCTGGAACTGGGCGGAGTTCAACGCACTCCCGCAGACCCGGATGACGCGCGACATCCATTGCGTGACGACGTGGTCGAAGTTCGATACGAGCTGGGAAGGCGTGCTGATCGACGATGTGCTGGCGGAAGCCGGAATCACCCCGCCGACCGGCTTCACCCTGGCGCATTCCTTCGATGGCTACACGACAAACGTGCCGACCGCCGACCTCGTCGGCGGCAAGGCGATGGTGGCGCTGAAATATGAAGGCCAGCCGATCACGCCCGACCATGGCGGCCCGGCGCGCCTGCTCGTGCCGCACCTCTACTTCTGGAAGTCGGCCAAATGGCTGAGCGGGCTGCAGTTTACCCAGCGCGACGAGCTCG
>JAUYMV010000771.1 GCA_030698645.1 Mesorhizobium sp. | reverse complement strand
GCGGCCAGCGCCTTGCGCTCGCGCTCGGACAAGGTCAGCGGCTTCAGCTCGCTCGTTCCCGATGGCGCGAGCGGCGCGCGGGCGTAGTGATCGAGGACGTCGTCGAGCGTCGCGATCTGGCCGGAATGCATGTAGGGCGGGCGCGACGAGGCGCCGCGCAGCGACGGCGTCTTGAAGGCGCGCACCATTTCCGGATTGTCCTTCGTCACGAAGCGCAGTTCGCCGCACTGCTCCGGCGCCGCGTCGCTGTAGGGACCGAGGCAGTTGAACGGGTCGGCCAGAACCTTTTCGAGCGCCGCGGCGCGCCCGAGGTCTTCCGGCAAGCCTGTCGCCTGCGGCACGCCGGTGTTGTGGAAATGATCGTCGGTGAAGCGCGCACCGGTATGGCAGGTCACGCAATTCGCCCGGCCGATGAAGAGTTTCAGCCCGAGCACTTCCTGTGCGTCGAACGAGGTCTCCGGCCCCGGCGCCCGCCCCGCCGCCACGGCGCGCGCGAACCGGTCGAAGCGCGTCTCGCGCGGCAGGATGGAGCGCTCGAAGGCGGCGATCGCCTTGCCGAGATTGGCAAACACCGTATCGATCTCGGTCCGCCGTTCTGGCGGCAGCGCATTCCACGCGGCTTTTTCGGCATCGGTGCCGAGCGGCCCGGCGCTCCGGGGCAGCCCGACAAGGTCCGGCAGCGGCCCGAAGATGCGCTCGTAGCGATCCTTGAAATGTTCGGCCACGACATGCGCATAGGCGGTGCGCGTGCCGGCATGCTCGCGGCTGTCCTCCATCGGTCCGAGCGCCTGGCTCCAAAGGCTGTCCTTCCTGCCGTCCCAGAACTGCCATGGACTATAGGCGACGCCCGAAAGCGGCATGGTGCGGCGGTCCGTCGTGCCGACGCCCTTGCCGAGCGGCCGGTCGTCCTGGAACTGCCGGTCGATCAGGTGGCAGGTCGCGCAAGCGACATCGCCGTCACGGCTGAGCCGCTGCTCGAAGAACAGCGTCGCGCCAAGTGCCGCCGCCTGCCGGTTCGCGGCGAAGCGGTTCGACGGATCGTCCGGCAGCGGCGGCAGCGCGTCGAGCGACAGCGACGCGATGGTCTGCTTCTCGCTTGCGGAGAACTCCTCCCGCCCGCAGCCCGCCACAAGCGGCAGGAGAATGCCGATCGCCACGAGGAAAAGCCGCGACAGGGATCGCATGGTCGTCAGAGGCTCAGGTTGAAGGTCACGGCATCCGCGCCCGGCGCGGCCTCGATCGCGAATTTGAACTCCCACCAGCCGCCCATGTTGAAGCGCACGCCCTCGATCCGGTAGCGGCCCTCCCCCAGATAGCTGGTCGCCGCCGGCGCGGTCGGCAGGCCATGGCCATGCTGCGGCATGCCGCCGTCCACGGCGATCGTTGCGCCTTCGACCGGATTGCCATCCGGCGTCGTCACGGTCAGCACCCAGTTGTGCAA
>JAUYMV010000770.1 GCA_030698645.1 Mesorhizobium sp. | reverse complement strand
CGGCCTTCGGGCGCGGCGCGGAGGCGCGCGCGGAACCCACAGGCGGCGACATGGAGGTCGTGCTCGACATCTCCATCGAGGAGGCCGCGACCGGCGTCCACAAGACGGCGCTGTTTCCCGATGGCCGCAAGGTGTCGGTCGCCCTGCCGCGTTATGTCGAGGACGGCCAGACCCTCCGCCTGAAAGGGCAGGGCGCAATGCTGCCGACTGGCGCGCGCGGCGACGCCATGGTCAAGCTCAGGTTCCGCAAGCATCCGCGCTATACGCTCGACGGCCGCGACCTGCATGCCGACCTTCCCGTCAGCCTGCGCGACGCGGTGCTCGGCGCCAAGGTTCCGGTCGATACGCTCGGCGGCCGTGTCGCCATAACCGTGCCCGCGTGGTCGAATTCCGACCGCATCCTGCGCGTCAAGGGCCGCGGCCTGCCGGCCAAGCCCGACGGGCATGGCGATCTCTACGTGCATGTCCGCATCATGCTCCCCGAGGGCGGCGATCCGGAACTGGAAGCCCTGATGCGCAAGCGCGGCGCTTGAAGGCATGCCGTGCCTGTGCAATAGGCACTGCCTGACCCGATCACACGTCCGGAGAGTATGACATGGCGGCTGGAAATGGCCTGATGGCCGGCAAGCGCGGACTCATCATGGGCGTCGCGAACAACCGCTCGATCGCCTGGGGCATCGCCAAGGCCTGCGCGGATGCCGGCGCGGAACTCGCGCTCACCTACCAGGGCGACGCCTTCAAGAAGCGCGTCGAGCCGCTGGCCGAGGAGCTTGGCGCCTATGTCGCCGGCCATTGCGACGTCACCGACATGGCGACGCTCGACGCCGTGTTCGACGGGCTGAAGGAGAAGTGGGGCAAGATCGACTTCGTCGTGCACGCCATCGCCTTTTCCGACAAGGACGAGCTGACCGGCCGCTATGTCGAGACGACGCGCGACAACTTCCTGCGCACCATGGACATCTCGGTCTATTCCTTCACCGCCGTAGCCAAGCGTGCCGAGGCGCTGATGCCCGACGGCGGCTCGCTCCTGACGCTGACCTACTACGGCGCCGAAAAGGTCATGCCGCACTACAACGTCATGGGCGTCGCCAAGGCGGGCCTCGAGGCGAGCGTGCAGTATCTGGCGGTCGATCTCGGCGGCAAGAACATTCGCGTCAACGCGATTTCGGCGGGGCCCATCAAGACGCTCGCCGCCTCCGGCATCGGCGATTTCCGCTACATCCTGAAGTGGAACGAATACAATTCGCCGCTGAAGCGCACCGTCACCATCGAGGAGGTCGGCGATTCCGGCCTCTACTTCCTGTCGGACCTGTCGCGCGGCGTGACCGGCGAAATCCTGCATGTCGATTCCGGCTACCATGTCGTTGGCATGAAGGCGGTCGACGCGCCCGACATTTCCGTCGTCTGACAACCACCCACCCTCGCCAAAGGTACCGAACGGCATGTCCGCGCCGATCTACATCACGCGCCACGGCCAGACCGACTGGAACGCCGAACAGCGCGTCCAGGGCCAGGCCGAGACCGACATCAACGCGCTCGGCCGCCGCCAGGCGAAGGCCAACGGTCAGAAGCTCGCGCAACTGGTGCCGGATCCGTCCGGTTTCGCATTTGTCGCCAGCCCGATGCGGCGCACGCGCGAGACGATGGAGATCATCCGCGCCGAGATGGGCCTGCCCCGCGACGGCTATGTCGTCGATCCGCGCCTCGTGGAGGTTCATTTCGGCGCCTGGCAGGGCTCGACCTTCGCGGAGCTCGAACGCCGGAACCCGGGCACGACCGCCGGTCGCGACGGCGACAAATGGCTGTTCCGTCCGCCGGGTCAGGCGGCGGAGAGCTATGCCATGCTGGCCGACCGCATTCGTCCGTGGTTCGAAAGCCTGACCGGCCCGGCGATCATCGTCACGCATGGCGGCGTCATCCGCACGCTTTTCCACATCGCCAATGGCCTGGCCGGAAACGACGCCGCCAACATGGACGTGCCGCAGGACCGCGTGCTGCGGGTCGCCGACGGCAAGGTGCGGTGGATCTAGCGACCCCGCGCTGGAACTGGTCTCAGTCCGGGATGATCTGCAGGACGATCTTCTTGCCGTCGATCGTATCGTAGGAGATCATCACCGACATGCCTTCGGAATAGTCCTCGACGCTGAACTCCTCGGAGAGCTTGTAGGACGCGCCGTCGTCGAGCGTCAGCGTCATCGTCTCCTTGTCGAGACGGGCGATCTTGCCTTCGGCATTTGCCGCGAACGCGACGCCCGAGAACATCAAAATGGCGGCGATCGCCCCGGTGAGGGTTTTCATGCTTGACCTCTGGATTTTTGCGCGTGGCAATGGCTGGCGCGGAGTTCGTGCAGTTGAAGGAAGCAGATAACCGCCGATTGTGTCAAAACTTAAATTTGCGGTCGTGCGCTGCCGACGCGGCGTTTGACCGCTGCCGGAAACGCCAATAGAACGCTGCCCACACCGGCCGCCAGCCGGCCAGGGCCATTGGAAATGTCGCACAACACGTTCGGACACCTGTTTCGCGTGACGACCTGGGGCGAAAGCCACGGCGCGGCGCTCGGCTGCGTCGTCGACGGCTGCCCGCCCGCCCTGCGCTTCAAGCTCTCCGACATCCAGCGCGAGCTCGACCGGCGGCGGCCCGGCCGCTCGCGCTTCGTCACGCAGCGGCGCGAGCC
>JAUYMV010000769.1 GCA_030698645.1 Mesorhizobium sp. | reverse complement strand
GCGGCCGATCAGGCGGAAGCGCGATCCGTTGCCCTTCACGCGCTGATAGGCGAGCGCGATCTTCAGCGCGGTCTCGACCGATTCCGATCCCGAATTGGTGAAGAAGACGTGGTCCATGCCCTTCGGCGCCAGGTCGACCAGCCGGTTGGCGAATTCGAACACGATGGGGTGGCCCATCTGGAAGGCCGGCGCGTAGTCGAGCTCGCCCGCCTGGTGCGCGATCGCCTCGGTGATCTTCGGCCGGCAATGGCCCGCGTTGACGCACCAGAGGCCGGCGGTGCCGTCGAGGATCTTGCGCCCGTCGGTGGTCGTGTAGTGCATGTCCTTGGCCGAGGCCAGCATGCGCGGCGACTGCTTGAACTGGCGGTTCGAGGTGAACGGCATCCAGAATGCGTTGAGATCGTTCGGCGCGACTCGTGTGTGATACATGACCAAGCTTCCCCTGTTTCGATGCCCCGCCGATGTGCCGACGCTTGGTTCTTCGGGCATAGCTGTGCTACGCATTTTTGACCGAATGGACAAAGGTTAGCACCGCCATGGGGGCGGTCAAGGATATTGATAGACCTATGGCGGCTCGTCTGCGCGCTCCACGGCAAAGGTTGAACTGGTCCAGTGAAGTTGGTCCAGATCAGGCGGCATGTCCATGCTACCGGCTGGCCTGCTGACATGGAGGGTTCCGCCGCACGCCCGCGCACACGCATCCAGACCGAGAAGCGCGAAGCCATCCTCGAGGCGGCCCTCGATGTCTTCTCGGCGCACGGCTATCGCGGCTCGACCATCGACCAGATCGCCGCCGCCGCCGGCATGTCGAAGCCGAACCTGCTCTATTACTTCCGCCGCAAGGACGACATCTACAAGGCGCTGATCCAGCGCCTGCTCGACACCTGGCTGGCCCCGCTGCGCGAACTCGACGACGACGGCGACCCGATCACCGAACTGCGCAGCTATATCCGCCGCAAGCTCGAGATGGCGCGCGATTTTCCGCGCGAGAGCCGGCTCTTCGCCAATGAGATCCTGCAGGGCGCGCCGCGCATCCTGCCGATGCTGGAAGGCGAGCTGAAGAGCCTCGTGGACGAAAAGGTCCTCGTCATGAAAGGCTGGATACGCGCGGGCAAGATCGCCCGCACCGATCCCTGGCACCTGATCTTCGCGATCTGGGCGACGACGCAGCATTATGCCGATTTCGACGCCCAGGTCCGCGCCGTGCTCGGCCCCGACCGCGGCGGCGACGGCCGCTTCGAGGACGCGGCGCGTTTCCTGGAGGGGCTGTTCATCGAGGGATTGCGGCCGAAGCGTTGAGCACACCGGCGGGCGCTGCATCCTCGTTCGTTCACGCTGCCTGCGGCTCGATCCGTTTTACGCCGGAATAGTCCACCTCGGCCAGCGCCTTTGACAGATCATGGCTGTCCTGCAACCGCATCCAGAATTCGGCGGACATGCCGAAGGTCTTTTCCAGACGGATCGCCGTATCGGCCGTCACGGAGCGCGTTCCGTTGATAATCGCCGTGATGCGGTTCGCGGGGATGTCCATTTTCCGGGCGAGAGCTCGCGCGGAAAGGCCAAGCGGAACCATGAACTCCTCGCGCAACATCTCGCCTGGATGTGTCGTGACACGTGCCATGTTTGTCTCCATCAGTGATAATCGGCAATCTCGACCTCGAACGCATGTTCGCCTTCCCACCGGAAACACAGGCGATACTGGTCGTTGATGCGAATGCTCCATTGCCCCGCTCGATTGCCCTTCAGCCTCTCGAGCCTGTTTCCCGGCGGAACCCTCAAATCATCAAGCCGCGAAACGTTCTGAAGCTGATCGAGTTTTCGCAACGCGACTCTTTCGATGGCGCGCCACTGTGCCGGGCAACGGCCATCTTCACACATCGCCTGGGTCCGCTTGTCTGCAAAACTCCGGATCATGTTATCCGATACGTAACGCATAGCGGCCTCGAAGGCAACCTTGTCTTCTTGGCGGACAGAAGCCGGACCGTCCGACACCAGGGCCGAATGGGTCGCACCCGGTGCGCGTTGAGCACGGCATGCAAAGAGCGTAATGCTGATCCTCTGACCGGCGCACGCCCCACACCATCATCATCAAGGCGCTTCATGACCGATCGCGTTCTCCTGACCGGAATTTCCGGATTTCTCGGCGGCCATGTCGCGCTGGCCCTGCTCGATGCCGGCTTCGCGGTGCGCGGCAGCGTGCGCGGTCTGCCCAAGGCCGACAAGGTGCGCGCCACGCTGTCGCGGGCGGGCGCCGACGTCGAACGACTTGAATTCGTCGCGCTCGATCTGCTCGACGATGCCGGCTGGGCGGAGGCGGCGCGCGGCTGCCGCTATCTCCTGCACACCGCCTCGCCCTTCGTCATCGCCATGCCGCGCGACCGCGACGAGCTGATCCGCCCGGCCGTCGATGGCACGCGCCGCGCCGTCGGCGCCGCTCTTGCCGAAGGCGTCGAACGCATCGTGCTGACCTCCTCGATCGCAGCTATCGTCTACGGCCACGAGCCGTCGCACCGGCCCTTCACCGACCAGGACTGGAGCGAACTCGGCAAGCCGTACATCACCGCCTATGTCGAATCCAAGACCCGCGCCGAGCAGGCCGCCTGGGCGCTGGTCGACGCCGCCAGCCGCCGCGACAGCCTCGT
>JAUYMV010000768.1 GCA_030698645.1 Mesorhizobium sp. | reverse complement strand
GGAGGGCTACGACCGCGACTCCGCCCGTCACTTCGTCCTCGACCGGACCAACGCCGTGCTCACCGCATGGCGCGCGACGCGACTGCTCGATCCCGACGCGGACGACGAGGACTGACGCAACCAACAGCGCGCTGGGCATCTTCTTTATCCGAATTGTCTGATAGCGTGGCCGGGTGGTCCAAGCATCGGACCGCCGTGCGGGGGCAGATCGATGGCGCGCATCAGGCGCAAGGCGGAAGAACCGGTGGCGGCGGGGCAATCGGTGCTGGCGCGGCTCGGCGAGCGCCTGTCGCTGCCCGGCCTCGAAAGCTGGTCGACCAACATCCGCACCGTCCTGCTCAATCTGTTCTTCCTCGTCATCGTCATCGTGCTGGTGCCGCTGTTGATCGGCCAGTTTCGCCGCGACCAGGTCATCATCGAGCCGATCGCCGTGCCCGAGGCGCTCGCCGGCCGTGGCCTGACGGCCGAAGTCGTGGCAAGCCGCATCTGGGATGGCCTCAGCGACGTGATGATGGCCGCGAACACCTCCAAGGAGAGCATCGCCGCCCTGCCCGACAACCGCCGCGTCGAGTTCTCCTTCCCGGATTCCGGCCTGTCGATCGAATCTCTGGTCTTCCACGTGCGGCGTCTGTTCAACGCCTACGAGACGCGCATCGCCGGCGAGTTCGTCTGCGGCGACGGCGAGTGTTTGCCGGCCCAGATGCGCCTGCGGCTGCGCGTCGTGCGCGACGGCGTCGACATCGTCGACCTGCCGCCGATGGGCGAGCGGCCGGAGCGCGCCTATTTCGCCGACGCCGCGTCGGGCATCCTGACCGTGCTCGACCCGTTCGTCGCGATCGCGGCGGCGTCGGAGGCCGAGCCGCTGAAGGCGACGATCCTCGCCCGCCGCCTCATCCGCTCGCACCACAAGGACGCCAAGTGGGCGCACAATCTGGTCGGGCTGATCCGCGGCCGCGCCGGCGAACAGGCAGCCGCGATCGAGGAATTCCGCGCGGCCATCGCGCTCGATCCGGATTTCCTGCCCGCCCGCAACAATCTCGGCGGCGCGCTGCTGCGGTCCGGCGACGTAGCGGGCGCCAGGGCTGAATACGAGGAGGTTCGCCGCCGCGACCCGAAGAACGTCTTCGCCGCGGAAGGCTTTGCCGAACTCGCGCTCGCCGCAGGCGACAGGACGGCAGCGGTCGCGCACTATCTCGACGCCGCCGAATGGGATCCGGTCAACCCGCGCTACTTCACCAAGGCAGGCCGCATCGAGCT
>JAUYMV010000767.1 GCA_030698645.1 Mesorhizobium sp. | reverse complement strand
CGCGGTGACGAGGCGTCCGCCACGCAGATGCTGCACGATCTGGAACAGGCGGTCGGCGCGCCTCATCGAGCGAGCCCTTCCGCGCGTCGACGCGGGGCCACGACACCCGGCTTGGCGTCGCCGGGGGTGTTGAGCCTGTCGGTCCGGTCTCTCACGGATGCCTGCCTCAGACGAACAGGCCGAACGAGTTGCCGTCGGGATCGAGGCAATAGGCAAACCGTCCGGCCGGGATGGTGATCACCGGCGACACCACCGTGCCGTCGTTCTCGGTCACCCGCTTCAGCGCCGCCTCGAGGTCGGCGACCGCCAGATGGATGGTCGGTCCGGTTCCGGGCGCGGCGGGCTTGCCCGGATAGATGTGGCCCGCGACCGAGGACTGGCCTTCGGCGGCGAATCTTGCCATCGGATTCGGCCCGCCCTCCTCATCGGTCAGGTCGCTGCCGACGACGGCGCCATAGAACGCTTTCGACTTTGCGAAGTCGCTCGCGGGAATCTCGAACCACACTGCGGCGTGGGCGGGAACGAAGCTCATGGTCTGTCTCCTTGTTGATGCCAGCGTAACATCGCACGGGCCTCCTGACAGCATATTGTCAGGAGGCTCCCGACACTTGCCGCCAAACGCTGGCCCGCCGGCGCCTCATCGGCGCCGCTCCGGTCCGACCCAGCTGTCGGGCCAGCCGATGTCCTTGCGGATATCGCGCGGCAGCGCCCCGATCATGCGCTCGGTGCGCAACGCGGCGCGAATCGCGCGCCGCTGCGCCAGAAGCGTGGCAAAGGCGCCAAATAAGATCTCTACGTTCATGACAATGTCCTCCTGTGCCTGGGAGGAGACCGTGCCATAGCGGTCCTGACAGCATAGTGTCAGGACCGGATCCTAGTCCGCGTCGGCGACGGGCACCGTGTAGTTGAGCGGCAGGCGGCCGCCATCGGCATAGATCGTCTGGCCGGTGATGTAGCTGGCGTCGTCCGAGGCGAGGAAGGCGGCGATCGAGGCGATCTCCGACGGCTGGCCGACGCGGCCCATCGGCGTGCGCGACAGGATGCGGTGCCGCGCCTCCGGATCGGCGTTCACCGATGCCAGCATCTCCGTCATGATCGAGCCGGGGCCAATCGCGTTGACGCGAATGCCGTAGGGCGCCAGCGCAAGCGCCATGACCTTGGTGAGCTGGTTGACGCCCCCCTTTGACACCGAATAGGGCACCTGCGTGGCGATCGCGAAGACGGCGTTGACCGACGACATGTTGACGATGGCGCCAGGCGCGCCGCCGGCCTTGACCCTGTCGACCATGATGCGGGCGACCGCCTGTCCGACGAGGAAGGAGCCCTTCAGGTTGACGCGCAGCACGCGGTCGAAGTCGGCCTCCGTCAGGTCGAGAAACTCGGCGCCATGCACGATGCCGGCATTGTTGACCAGCACGTCGATATGGCCATGCGCGGCAAGCGTCGCTTCGACCAGCGCATCGACGTCGGCCTGCGCCCCGACATCCGTGCGGATGAAGCGGACATCGCCCAGTTTCGCAAGTTCCGCCACCGCCTTCTCGCCCTTCGCGGCATCGAAATCGGCGACGACGACCTTCATCCTCTCGCGCAGGAAGCGCTCGGCGATGGCATAGCCGATGCCGCCCGCGGCTCCGGTCACGATGGCGATCTTTCCGGCGAGGGTCATGTCGGCGTGCTCCTGCGAAGTCTGGCTGCCCGGCTTATAGAGGCGGCGGCGCGACACGACCAGCGGCGATGCTGCTTTCCGCACACGCCGCGCCGCGATCAGAGCGTATCGTAAAGAGCCGCCGCGTCGTCGAAGCCAAAGCGCAGCGGCACGGCGCCCTGAACCCTCCAGACATCGACGGTCGCGCCCGACATCAACCGGCACGCGCCGTCCGTATCGGTCAGCGCGCCCCCGTAGAGCCGGTTCGCCAGGTTGAGAATTGCCGTCCGGTGCATGGCATCGGTGCCGCTGCCGCAGGCATCCTTGACGAGCAGCACGCGAAAGCCCCGATCGATGGCGCCCTTGACGGTGGCGTCGACGCAGGCCTCGGTCCACACGCCGGCGACGATCAGCCACTCGGTTCCGCCCGCGCGCAGCGAAGGCTCGAGCGCGGCTGCGCCGAATGCGCTGGCCTGCGACTTGATGAGCAGAGGCTCGTCGCGTTCCGGGCCGACCTCCGCGCAAATTTCTGTCAGCGGATCATTGCCGTCACTGAAGGCCGACGTCCCGTCGGCCAGCACCGGGTGAAACGGGCGCAAGCCATCCGCGCCGCGCTCGACCTTGTAGGCGCAATGGTAGATCGGCACGCCAGCGGCGCGCGCCGCCTGCTGCAGCCGCCGCGCATTGGCAAGCACGCTCATATAATTCTCGACGAGGTAGCGCGGATCGCCGCGGTGCTCTTCCTGGAGGTCGATAAAAATCGCCGCCGCCTTGCCTCGCGGGAGCGATAAAGGCTGTTTCATGCCTGGCGGTCCCCATGCGACGTCCGTCCTGCGCGCGGCCGCCGCTCCCAAACCGGTATATCGACTCGTCAATCCGGGCAGGCTCGCGATTGCGACGCGGCAAGGTCGTCTTTTCGGCGAGGGTGGCAGGCGTGAGGCAACCAGTGCCGGGGAATTCCCCCGTCCGGCGGTCAGCGCTTCAGCACGTCATCCCAGTCCGGCGCGTGGCGGGCGATCTCGTCGGCCACGAACCAGCAGGTCGGGGTGATTTTCCACCCTTGCGCGCGGGCGTCGGCGATCAGCCGCTCCACCAGCGCCTCGGCGATCCCGTCGCCGCGATAGGGCACCGGCACGAACGTATGGTCCGCGATGATGTGACCGGGTCCGGACTGGACGAAGGTCAGGCGCGACTCGTCGCCGTTCGGCATCGGCACGAAATAGCGGCCGCCCTTGGGTGTCTGCTCGAACCGGATTCCGACTGTATCGCCGCTCATGCTCGAACCTCTATTTCTTCAGCACATCCGCCCATTCCGGATGCCTTCGGAACTG
>JAUYMV010000765.1 GCA_030698645.1 Mesorhizobium sp. | reverse complement strand
GAGGCGATGCAGGTCGAGCTGCGCCAGTTGCAGCAGCAGCTTGGCATCACCACCATCGTCGTCACGCACGACCAGCGCGAGGCGATGACCATGGCCGACCTCGTCGTGGTGATGGGCCAGGGCAAGATCCGCCAGGCCGCGCCGCCGGTCGAAATCTACCGACGGCCGGCGGACTCGTTCGTCGCGGATTTCATCGGCTCGACCAACCTGCTGGAGCTGACGGCTGACTCGACAGGGCGCGCGACGATCTTCGGGCAGCCGGTGGCAGGGCTGACGCTGCCCGCGGGGATGTCCCGGGCGCCGGTGTCGGTGCGTCCCGAGGACGTGCACATCACGGCGCCGGGCCAGGGCACGATCGACGGCACGGTCACCTTCGTGCGCGATCTCGGCGGCACGATCGAGACGTTCGTCTTGGTCGGCGACACGACGATCATCGCCGTTGCGACGCCGCGCGAGCGGCCGGACGTGAAGGCGGGGCAGGCGGTGGGCGTGTCCCTGCCGGCAGCGAGCTGCGTGGTGTTGAAGGCATGAGACGCGAGCGGCCGCAATCCTTCGCGGACTACACGCCGCTCTTCTTCCCCGGCCTGATGCTCATCGTCTTCTTCGTCGTGCCGTTCTCGACCATGATCGCGGTGTCGTTCTTCAAGCGCGATCCGGTCGGCTTCTACACGCGCGATTTCGTGTTCGACAATTATGCGCGATTCCTCAGCACCTTCTTCGGCGGCGTGCTCGGCTTCTCGCTGCTGCTCGCCATCGGCGTCGCCGTCTGCTGCGTGCTGATCGCGTTTCCGTTCACCTATCTGCTGACGCAGCGGCCACGGCGCGTGCAGACCCTGTGGCTGGTCGGACTTCTGTCCGTCCTGTCGCTGTCGGAAGTGATCATCGGCTTTGCCTGGTCGACGCTTCTGTCGCGCACGGCCGGCATCACCAATCTGTTCGTCTGGCTGGGCCTGATGGAGGCGCCGGTGGCCCTGCTGCCGAGTGTCTGGGCGGTGCTGACCGGCATGGTCTATCAGGCTCTGCCCTACACGATCCTGGTGCTCTATCCGGCGCTGGTCCGGCTCGACCCGACGCTTCTGGAGGCGGCGCGCACATTAGGCGCCTCGCCGGTGCGCGCCTTTCTCAACGTCGTCACGCCGGCGCTGCGCAACACGCTGGTGGCAACGCTGATCATGGTCTTCGTCTTCGCGCTCGGTTCCTACCTGCTGCCGCAGATCCTCGGCCGACCGCAGCACTGGACGCTGTCGGTGCTGATCACCGACCAGGCGATCTACCAGTCGAACATGCCGTTCGCCGCGGCGATGGCGGTGTTCCTGGTGCTGATCTCGCTGGCGCTGGTCGGCCTGACGCTCTTCGTCGGACGCAGGGAGAACGCCGGATGAGCGCCTTCCTTCGCCGGCTCTATTTCACCGCAGTCGCGCTCTTCCTGGCCGCGCCGATCATCATCGTCGCCGGGGTCTCGGTGAACGTGAAGCAGGATCTGTCGTTTCCGCCCAAGGGCTTTTCGCTCTCCTGGTACGGGCAGATCTTTCTCGATCCGGGCTGGCGGCAAGCGCTGTTCGCGTCGATCGTTCTGGCGATCACGGCGGCGGCGCTCGCGGTCGCCATCGCGCTGCCGCTCGCCTGGTTCCTGTGGCGGCGCATCGCGCCGTGGGCGAACGTCTTTCAGATCCTGGGGCTGGCGCCCTTCATCCTGCCGCCGGTCATCACGGCGCTGGGCTTCCTCACGTTCTGGGCGACCGCCGGCTTCTACGGTCAGCCGTGGACGGCGGTGATCAGCCACGCGATCTTCTTCGTGACGCTGCCGCTGGTGACGCTGTCGCTCGGCTTCGCCTCGATCGACCGTGCGCTCGTCGAGGCGGCCTCGACGATGGGCGCCGACGACCGCACGGTGCTGAAGACGGTCGTGCTGCCGCTGATCATGCCCTATCTGGTTTCGGGCTATGCCTTCGCCTTCGTGCTGTCGCTCAACGAATACATCGTCGCCTACATGACCGTCGGCTTCACCATGGAGACGCTGCCGATCAAGATCTTCAACGCGCTGCGCTATGGCTACACGCCGACCATGGCGTCGGTATCGATCTTCTTCGTGGCGATCGCCGCCCTCGTGTTCGGCCTGATCGCGCGCTTCGGCGATATTCGCCGTCTGCTCGGCGCACTCTCCTCGGACGGCAACTGATGAAGCTCGCAGCACTCCAGATGCAGGCGGTGGCGGGCGACCAGGCTGCCAATCTCGCACGAATCGACAGGGCGGCGCGCGACGCGGCAATAGCTGGCGCCGACCTGCTCGTCGTGCCGGAACTGGCGCTGCCCGGCTATGGCGCGGGCGCGGCAATGGCCGCGCTGGCGGAACCGGCGGACGGCCCGCTGGTGGACAGCCTCGCGGTGATCGCCCGCGCGGCGGGCGTCGCAATCGTCGCCGGCTTCGCCGAGAGGGTCGGCGCCGATGTCTACAACAGCGCGGTGTTCATCGACGGACGCGGCGATTACGTCGTCTATCGCAAGTCGCATCTCTACGGTCCCTACGAAAAGGGGCTGTTCCGGCCGGAGCCGCCGCGGACGCGTCTCTTCGACGTCGCCGGCATGAAACTCGGTATGCTGATCTGCTACGATGTGGAGTTCCCCGAAAACGTGCGCCGTCTCGCGCGGGCGGGCGCCCAGGCGGTGATCGTGCCGACGGCGCTGCCGGCGGGTCCGAGCGGCAATTTCATCGCCGCGCACATGATCCCGGTGCGCGCCTTCGAGAACCAGGTCTTCGTCGCCTACATCAACCATTGCGGAGCCGACGCGCGGTTTTCATATGCTGGGCTCAGCCGGATCGCCGCGCCGGATGGATCGATCCTGGCGGAAGCGGGCGCGACGGGCGAGGCGCTGCTCATCGCCGATCTGGATATGGGCGCCTACGCCGCGTCGGCGGAGGTCAATACCTATCTGCGGGATCTGGGCTAGGCGTCAGCGCTCGGTCAGCTTCAGCTCGATGCGGCGGTTCCTGTTGCGCGCTTCCTGGGTGTCGGCGGAGTCGAGCGGCTGGAACTCGCCGAAGCCGGCGGCGACGAGGCGGTTGGCCGGCACGCCGTTGGCGATCAGGAACTTAACCACCGAGGTCGAGCGCGCCGAGGAAAGCTCCCAGTTGTCGCGGTAGCGACCGGTGCCCGACAGCGGGATGTTGTCGGTATGGCCGTCGACGCGCAGCACCCAGTTGATCTCCGGCGGGATCTCCTTCTGCAGTTCGAGGATCGCTTCGGCGAGCTTCTTCATCTCGCTCTCGCCGGCCGGGTTTATGACCTCGGAGCCGGACGGGAACAGCACTTCGGACTGGAACACGAAGCGGTCGCCGACGATGCGGATATTCTCGCGGTCGGAGAGGATCTCGCGCAGGCGGCCGAAAAAGTCGGAGCGGTAGCGGTTGAGCTCTTGCACGCGCTGGGCGAGCGCGACGTTCAGGCGGCGGCCGAGATCGGCGATCTTGGTATTGGATTCGCGGTCGCGCGCCTCGGACACGTTGAGCGCGTCCTCCAGCGCGCCGATCTGCTTGCGCAGCGCCGCGATCTGCTGGTTCAGGAGCTCGACCTGGCTCAGCGCGCGCTGGCTTATCTGCTTTTCCTGGTCGAGCTGGCCGGTCAACTGGCCGATCTGGGCGCTCGCCGCCGCGCCGCTGCCAGCGCCCCTGGCGAGGAGTTCTTCCAGACGGGTGCGTTCGCTTTCGGCGAATTCCAGCGAGGCCTGCAGATTGGCGAGCGAATCCTGCGTGTCCTGGGTCGTCGTCCGCTCCAGCGCCAGCAGCGAGGTCAGCTCGTTGATCTGCGAGTTGAGGCGGTTCAGGACCTCGTCCTTGCCGGAAATCTCGCGGCTGAGCAGGAACTGCGCCAGCACGAAGACCGAGAGCAGGAACATGATTGCGAGCAGCAGCGTCGACAGTGCGTCGACGAAGCCCGGCCAGTAGTCGACCGTGCGTCGTTCGCGGGCCCTGCGCGCCAGCGCCATGTCAGCTCACCCGGTCCTTGTTGAGCGCATCGGCGATCTTGTCGAGCGTATCGCGAAGCCGCTTCTGCTCGTCCGACTGCGCCTCGACCCAGTCGCGCATGATCTGCTGTTCGCTGCGCATGTTCTTGACGAGGCCGGAGATGCCCTCGGCGAGGCTCGCCATGGCGGTGGCGACGCGCTGGTTGGAGCCGCCGGTGTCCTGGATGACGCGCAGGCGCTCCGTCAGCGCGCGCAACTCGTCGGTACTACCGGCCTTGGACGGATCGGCGGGCACGACGAGATCGGAGCCGAGATCGGTGACCGAGGACAGCCAGTTCTCGAGTTCGGTGTAGAAGCGCGTCTGCGCGCGGCCGGCCTGGAGGTCGAGGAAGCCGAGCACGAGCGAGCCGGCGAGGCCGAAGAGCGAGGAAGAAAACGCCGTGCCCATGCCGGCAAGCGGGGCCGCCAGCCCAGACTTCAGCGCGTTCAGCACGTCGTTTGCATCGCCCGATCCGGGGTCGAGCGACTGGATCGTGGTGCCGATCGAGCCGATCGTGCCGAGCAGGCCCCAGAACGTGCCGAGCAGTCCGAGGAAGACCAGCAGGCCGATAAGATAGCGCGAGATGTCGCGGCTTTCGTCGAGGCGGGTGGCGATCGAATCGAGGATCGAGCGCATCGAGTTGGTCGACAGCGCCATGGTCGACGCGCGCCCGAGCAGCGCCTTCATCGGCGCCAGCAGGACGGGCTCGGTGGTCTCCGAACCGGCACGGAAGGAGTTCACCCAGCGCACTTCGCGGAACAGGCGCACGACCTGCAGGAAGGCGAGCAGGAAGCCGACCGCAAGAACGCCGAGAATCAGGCCGTTGAGGCCCGGATTGGTGACGAAGGCGGAGGATATCTGGCGATAGAGGATCGCCGCGATGAAGCCGACGATGGCGAGGAACACCAGCATCGACAGCAGGAAAATCTGCGGCGAGGAGAGTTTCTGGGGATCGTATTCGGCTGCACTGCCCAATCCGTCAGTATCGGCAGATCTGAACAATGCCATCGGCGCGCCTCGATTGATTCCGGTCCTATCCTGATCACGAATCTAACCGGAATTGTGACAGAATTGAAAGGCGCGCGTGAGGCTGGCGCGGCTGGTCCGGGTTTAGAACCGGGTCAGGACCATGAAATCGGTCATCGCCCACAGGTGCAGGGTCGCTCCGGAGACGACGAAGCCGTGCCAGACGGCGCTCTGGAAGCGCAGGCTTTGCCAGGCGAAGAAGATGACGCCGAGCGAATAGACCGCGCCGCCCGCCGCGATCAGCCACAGCGTGCTCGCGGGTAAGACGTCGCCCAGCATGTCGACCATGACGACGCCGCTCCAGCCGATGGCGAGGTAGAAGACGATGGCCAGCCTGTCGAAGCGGCCGGGCAGGAAGAGTTTCACAGCCATGCCGAACAGCGCGCCGCCCCAGACGATGGCAATCATCGTGCGCGCCACCGTCTGATCGCCGAGCTGGACCAGGAACGGCGTGTAGGTGCCGGCGATGAGCAGGTAGATCGCCGCATGGTCGGCGCGCCGCAACACCCATTTGACCGGCGATACCGGCCAGAGATTGTAGGCGCAGGAAACCGACAGCACAGTTACCAACGAGAAGATGTAGAAGATGACCGCTGCATACTCGCCCGGACCGGTGCGGGTGGCCGACATTGCGAGCAGCGTCGCGCCGACCGCGACGGCGATAAGGATGCCGACGCCGTGCACGACGCCGTCGGCAATCAGCTCGGCCTTCGAGGGGTGGCGCATGCGCAGGGAGAGGGGCAGGGGGGCGGGACGCGCCGGCTTTGGTTCGGTCATCAAAACATAATCGCACGTGATCATGACGAATGCGTTGCGACATGGGGCGGCATTTCGCCGCCGCCGTCCGCGCTCACGGCGCGGCCGGATCAGCCGACGGGCAGCGGCCGCTTCAGCGTCTTGATCAGCGCGCCGTGGATGATCTCGTTACCGGCGACGATCGAACCGCTTTCGAGGATCGACTGGCCGCCGTCCGGGTCGGTCGCGTAGCCCCCGGCCTCGCGGATGAGCAGGATGCCCGCCGCGATGTCCCAGGGCTGCAGCCCGTGCTCCCAGAAGCCGTCCATGCGGCCGGCCGCGACATAGGCGAGATCGAGGGCGGCCGATCCCATGCGGCGCAGCCCGGCGGATTCCGCCATGACGTGGCGCAGTTCGATCAGGTAGTTGCCGTGATGGCCGCGGCCGAGATGCGGAATGCCGGTCCCGATGACGCAATCGGCGAGCTTGCGCCTGGCGCCGACGCGCAGTCGGCGGTCGTTGAGGAAGGCGCCGCCGCCACGCTCGGCGGTGTAGAGTTCGTCCATGGCGGGGTTGTAGATGACGGCGGCGACGAGCTGGCCCTGGCGCTCAAGCGCGATCGAGATCGAGAAGATCGGGATGCCGTGCAGGAAATTGGTGGTGCCGTCGAGCGGATCGACGATGAAACGGTGCTGGCTGTCGGCGCCGGCTATGGCGCCGCGCTCCTCCATCAGGAAGGTGTAGTCCGGACGCGAGCGCGACAGTTCGGTGAAGATGATTTCCTCGGCCTTGTGGTCGGCCTGGCTGACGAAGTCGCCCGGACCCTTCAGCGACACCTGCAGGTTCTGCACTTCGCCGAAGTCGCGCGCCAGCGAGCGGCCGGCCTTCATGGCGGCCTGTACCATGACGTTGATGATCGCGGAACGCGCCATGACTGGTCCTAGCTGTTCAGGTCAGATCCGCGCGCTCAATCGGCGCGGCGGACATAGGTGAGTTCGTTGGTGTCGACGACGATGCGCTCGCCCGAACCGATGAAGGGCGGCACGAGCACGCGGATGCCGTTTTCGAGCATCGCCGGTTTGTAGGACGACGCGGCGGTCTGGCCTTTGACCACGGGATCCGCGTCGGTGATGGCGAGCGTGACATAGTCGGGCAGTGCGATACCGATCGGGCGCTCCTCGTGCAGCTCGACCGTGACCTGCATGCCGTCCTGCAGGAAGGCGGCGCGGTCGCCGACGAATTCCTTCTGCAGTTCGAGCTGCTCGTAGCTTTCCTTGTCCATGAAGATGAGCGACTCGCCCTCGGCATAGAGAAAGGTGAAGTCCTTCTGCTCGAGCCGGATGCGCTCGACGGTCTCGGCGGAGCGGAAGCGCTCGTTGAGCTTGGTGCCGTTGATGAGGTTTTTCAGCTCGACCTGGTTGTAGGCGCCGCCCTTGCCGGGCTTCACATGATTGGTGCGCACGGCGACCCACAGGCCGCCATCGTGCTCGATGACGTTGCCGGTACGGATTTCGTTGCCGTTGATCTTGGCCATGAATTGCTTCCGAAGGGATTGGGTACGCCCGAAGGGCTGTTTCGCGGCCTCCAAGACCACAAAACGCGGGAAGTGGCAAGGGAGCGCGCGGTTCCGCCGGGCTTCGCCTTCTATCTCAGCTTGTTGGCGCGTTCGATCGCCTGCTTCTGCTCGTCATCGGTCAGGCCCTGCATGAAATCGTCCATGTAATGGTCGGTCAGGCCGGCGCGGCGCGCGTTGATGTACCAGGCGGCGCCCTCGATGCCGTCGGGATCGGTGCCGATGCCGCCGACGTAGAGCTTGGCCAGGCGGTTCTGCGCCGCGACATTGCCGCCCTGGGCGGCGCGGCGCATCCACAGGAAGCCGGCCTTGAGGTCGCGCGGGCCGCCGATGCCTTCGATGAGCCAGGTCGCGAGGTCGACCTGGGCGGTGTCGAAATTCTGCCGGGCCGCCAGGGTCAGCCATTCGCGCGCCTTGGCTTCGTCGGGCGCGGTGCCGCCGGCGCCGTTGAAAAGGATCTGCGACATCGCATATTGCGCGTCGGCGAGGCCGGCATTGGCAGCCTTCTCGTAATAGACGACGGCCTTGGCGAGGCCGGACTGGCCCGGCTCCCGGTCGATGATGAACTGCGCGAGATTGAATTGCGCCAGCCGGTTGCCTGAATCGGCCGCGGCCTGCATCAGGCTGCGCGCGCGCGCCGGGTCGGGCGGCAGCAGCTTGCCGTCCATCAGGATGAGCGCAAACTGGAACTGCGCCTCGGCGACGCCCTGGTCGGCGGCCTTCTCGTACCATTTCGCTGCCTCGGCGCCGTTCCGCGGCACGCCCAGTCCGCGCGCATAGATATCGGCGACGAGCGTCTGCGCCGCAGCGTCGCCCTCGCGAGCGCGCGGCAGGGCGATGTTGAGCGCCGTGATGTAGAGCCCGCGCTGGAAGGCGCCGAAGGCCGAATCCGGAACCTTTTCGCCGAAACGGCTCGGGTCGATCTTGACCGGGGTGGCAGCCGCGGGGCCTGCCAGCCCGACGAGGAGCAGGGCGAGGAGAAGCGGGGTCAGGGCGGCGGCCTTCGCCATCTGTCAGTCCTCGAAACGCGGGGCGCGCTCATCGAGGAGCGCGTTCGCGGCCGCCACCGCGCCGGCCGGGTCGGTCTGATCGGCGAAGACCGCCGCCGAAAGCGCGACGAACTCCGCGCCGGTCGCCGCCACCGCCTCGACCGAGGCGATCTGGTTGCCGCCGAGCACGATGCAGGGCACCTGGACGATTTCGGCCCACCACTCGCCGAGGCCGAGATTGCGCGGATGCGGCTCGGGCGTGTTGTCGTAGCCGAAGCGGCCGAAGAAGATGTAGTCGGGCTGCGCCTCGCCGAGTTCGAGCGCGTCGTGACGCGTCTTGGCGCCGCCGGTGCCGACGAAGAGCTTGCCGGCGTGTTTCGAGATCGCCTCGGCGATCTCGGTCTTGTTGGTTTCCAGGTGGATGCCGTCGGCGCCGACCCGGCCGGCCGCGCGCGTGTCGCCCGCGACGATCACCGCGACGCCAAGCTCCTGGGCTTTCGGCACGATTGTCTCGCAATATTTCTGGAACTCCGCCTCGTCGACCGCGCCGGCCACCAGGATCAGCGAGGCGACGTCGCCACCCGTCAGAGCCGCAAGCACGCGCTCGGCACTCGCGCCAGCGTCGGAACGCGGGTCAGCGATCAGCACGAGGCGGCAGCGATTAGGCGGTGGCGAAGGTTTTTCGGTCATGCTTGGGTCCGGTTCCGGAGAAGCCTATGCGGCGCGATCATGGTTGGAATTTGGCATAGCGGACGGCAACCGGATTGAATAGCGGCCCTCGCCAATCGCCATGAACCGCTCTATGCGAGATCGTTCAACGGACCTCCGCATGATTCCGCTCATTTCCGATCCCTGGTTCTATGCCGCGGCGATCCCCGCCGTCATCCTCGTCGGCCTGTCGAAGGGCGGTCTTGGCGGCACCATGGCGCTGATCGGCGTGCCGCTGATGGCGCTGGTCGTTTCGCCGGTGCAGGGCGCCGCGATCCTGCTGCCGATCCTGATCGTGATGGACGGCGTATCTCTGTGGAACTGGCGTGGCGAACGCGACCCGGTCACGCTGAAGCTGATGCTGCCGGGCGCCATGGTCGGCATCGGGCTCGGCTGGCTCACCGCAGCCTTCGTTACCGCCGGGGCCGTAAGGCTGATCGTCGGCGTGGTCGCCC
>JAUYMV010000527.1 GCA_030698645.1 Mesorhizobium sp. | reverse complement strand
GAGAACTTGATCCTGCGCCTACCTGGCGAACACCACCGTCTTCTGTCCGTTGATCAGCACGCGGTCCTCGAGATGCGAGGCGACGGCGCGCGCGAGCACGCGGCGCTCGATGTCGCGTCCCTTGCGCACCAGATCGTCCGGCCGGTCGGCATGGCTGACCGCCTCGACGTCCTGGCAGATGATCGGCCCCTCGTCGAGATCGCCGGTGACGTAGTGCGCGGTGGCGCCGATCATCTTGACGCCGCGCTCATGCGCCTTGTGGTACGGCTTGGCGCCCTTGAAGCCGGGCAGGAACGAGTGGTGGATGTTGATGCAGCGGCCCGACAGCCAGGCCGAGAACTCGTCGGACAGGACCTGCATGTAACGCGCCAGCACGACGAGCTCGGCGCCCGTCTCCTCGATCAGCGCGCGGACCTGGCCTTCCTGGACGTGCTTGGCCTCCTTGTCGACCGGCAGGTGATGATAGGGAATGCCCTCCATCAGCGTCAGGTTGAGCGCGTCTTGCGGATGGTTGCCGACGATGCCGACCGCCTGCATGTTCAGTTCGCCGAGCCGCATGCGGTAGAGCAGGTCGCCGAGGCAATGGTCGAATTTTGAGACGAGCAGCAGCACCTTTCGCTTCGTGCCGGCCGGGCGAAGCGTCAGGTCGAGGTCGAAGCGGGAGACCTCCTCGGCGATGCCGGCGCGGAACGCATCCTCGGGGCCCTCCATCGCGAATTCGACGCGCATGAAGAACATGCCGGTCTCGGCGTCGTCGAACTGGTGCGCCTCGGTGATGTCGCCGCCATAGGAGGCGATGCGCGTCGCCACCGCCGCGACGATGCCGCTCCTGTTGCGGCAGCGAAGGGTCAGGATGTACTGGGTCATGCGTCTCCTATCGGGGGTCGGACGGGCCGCTGCGGAAAACGATCCGGACGACGATGTTCATTTGCGGCCTTCGCTTGGGCAAAGCGTTTCGACCACGTGCGGAAAAACCGCCTCGTAGGCCTCGCCATACTCGATCTTCTTGTCGCTGTTGCGCGCCGCCTGCACGCCGCGCTGCTGGGCGACGCGGGTGTAGTATTCCCACAGATGCTCCTGGCCCGCCATGCACTCGATGGCGGCGCGCTTCTTTGCCCAGACGTCGGTGATGTCGAGCAGCATGTTGGGCATCCAGCGGCACTGCTCGGGCTGGTGCGGCTCGAACAGGAACACCGGCGGCGCGCCGAGCACCTTTTCGTCCGGATTATGCCCGTGCGCCTGCGCCACGATGCGGGCATGCTGGGTGAAGGCGCTGACCTCGGGGTGGTCGCGGTTGTAGGGGTCTTCGCGCGAATGGGTCAGCACGAAGGCCGGGCGGAGCCGACGATAGGTGTCGACCAGCCGGAACAGCGCCCCGTCGCCGAGGTTGAGCGGATAGTCGCCAAGATCCCAGAATTCGATGTCGGCAGCGCCGAGCGCCCTTGCCGCGTTCTCGGCCTCGCGCTGGCGCTCGCTCTTGACCCTCTCGAGCGTCATGCCCGGCTGGCGCCACAACTTGGCGCTCTCGCCGCGCTCGCCGAAGGAGAGGCAGATGATTTGAACGGCGACGCCCTGTTCCTGGTGCAGCGCGATCGCGCCGCCGCAGCGCCAGACGAAATCGGCCGAGTGGGCGGAGATGACGAGTGCGGTCTTACCGGTCATGGGTGGTATCCATTCGCGAAGGTTTGCGGGACATAACTCCTCGCAGAGGTTTGCCAGGC
>JAUYMV010000761.1 GCA_030698645.1 Mesorhizobium sp. | reverse complement strand
GCCAACAGCGGCGACCGGCCGATCCAGGTCGGCAGCCACTACCATTTCTTCGAAACCAACGAGGGGCTGGTCTTCGACCGCGAAAAGGCGCGCGGCATGCGCCTCGACATCGCCGCGGGCACCGCAGTGCGCTTCGAGCCTGGCCAGGAACGAGACGTGACGCTGGTTCCCTACGGCGGCAAGCGCACCGTCTACGGCTTCCAGCAGAAGATCATGGGGAAGCTCTAGCAGATGGACGCGTGGTCGACGCCGAACCGCGGGCGACGGTCAGCCCGCCGGCTTCGCCGCAGCGAAGATCACCACGCCGTTGACGTCGTCGAACTCCACAGCCAACACGTCCTGCGGCAGGATCTGACGCGAATCGATGGCGTGGAAGAGCATGGCGTTTCCCTCGATCTCCTTGCGCAGTTCGACGATGTCCGCCTCGTGCTGCGTTACCTTGGCCTTGATCTCGGGCGGCGGTCCGCCTTCGGTCCTGGCGGCGTCCGCGAGGAAGACGATGTCCACCTTGGCGAGGTTCGAGGTCTTGCGCACGGTCGCGGTGTTCTCGACGGTCCGGTCGATTGCCGCGATTACCCGATCCGAGTCAGCGGCGGCCGCCACCTCCTCCTCCTGGACCTCGGCGCCGATGATCGCGTCCACCGCCTCGCTGTTCGCGGTGCCTTGCCCCTGCTGGGCGAAGGCCGGACCGCTCGCGGGCAACGCAAGAAGCGCCAGCGTCGCGGTGACGCAAAGCCGACCTCCGGTAGTCTTGAAGTGGAAAGCTGTCATCGGATTTCTGCCCTCAATCAAACGCCCGCCCAAAGACGGGCCGAAGTAACCCAACGACGCTGGCCCAGCCAAGGTTCCCAGAAACCGAGTTCCGGCGCCCGCACCGAAACGCCGTCAGCCGGCCTTCTTGGTGATCAGCGTCAGCGCGCCTTCGGGGCTCATGCTGGCCGCGATGACATGCGCCGAGGTCAGGCCCTGCGCTTCCAGCGCGGATTTGATCTCGGGATTGGCGTCAATCGACCGGCGCAGCTCCAGCAGGCTGTCCTCGCCGCGC
>JAUYMV010000758.1 GCA_030698645.1 Mesorhizobium sp. | reverse complement strand
ACCAACATTTCAAGGCGGTCACCGGCACGACACCGTTGCAATACCAGAAGGACCTGCGCCTCATCGCCGCCCGGGCCCTCCTGGCCGAACCGGGCCGGACAGTGACCGAAGCGGCCCTTGCCTTGGGCTACGAAAGCCCGACCCATTTCAGCCGCGACTACAGGCGCAAATTCGGCAAGCCTCCGGGGCGCGACGCAAGGGACGCCGGCGCGGCGCCTTGACACGCTGCCCGATCGGCCAGATAGGGCCGGACGATGTTCCGCTCCCTCCGCCAGACGCGTCGATTGGCGCCAGGCGGTCGCCGTACCCGCCTGCGAAAGGTCACTGCGCTAGGGCGCACTGCCTCTGATATCCGGCCACGGATATGAAGAAGACCCATTCAGATGAGGGTGCGCGCCTCGCGAAGCCCCGAATCGATCAAAATGAGCTGTAGGCCGGTCGGGGCGTCGAATTGCATCGACGCGCTTGCCCGGCACAGCCACGCGGCGGCGTCATTGTAGCGTGCAGCGGTTCTGGGCGCCTGTAGCACCAAGATCGCGTTGCGGATGCAGCATTCGGCGGTCGAAGGGCGAACGACGTTCACTTGCTGGTGGTCCCGTCTCTCTGTCGACATCTCGATTACCTCTGGGGTGACAACGCGGCGCCAGCCGGTTCGTTCTCACCTGGCGGAGGATTAGGTTAACCGTTGGGGGGGAGATATGCCCTGCCGCGATGGGTCCGGCGCTGATTTTTGCCGCAGCTGGCCGCCTCTTGAAACGCGCGCGACGGCGCAAGGCGGCGCCTGTCACCGGTCGCGGCGCAGCTTCGCCTTGTCGCGCGTCGCCGCGCGAACCATCCGGCCAAAGCCGCGGTCGCGGCTATGCGCCTCGGCCAGGGTCTCGGAGTTGTAGCGGTCTTCGCGACGCAACTTTTCCCAGCGCAGGATGCGGTCCGGGTCGATCCGGCCCTCGGCCACCGCGGCGCGGATCGCGCAGCCGGGCTCCGTCTGATGCGAGCAGTCGTTGAAGCGGCAGGTCCGGGCGAGTGCGTCGAGATCGTCGAAAAGCGCCGCGATGCCCTCATCGTCGTCGGTCAGGCGCAGTTCGCGCATGCCGGGTGTGTCGATCAGCCATCCGCCCCCCGTCATCGGCAGCAGATGTCGCGCCGACGTGGTGTGCCGGCCCTTCGCATCGTTCTCGCGGATAGGTGCGGTGCTGCGCGCCGCTCCCACCAGCGTGTTGGCAAGCGTCGTCTTGCCCACGCCGGAGGAGCCCACCAGGGCCACCGTCTGCCCCGGGCGGCACCACTGTTCGAGCGATTTTCCGACGTCGGACGCCAGCGCGTCCAGCGTTCGCACCGCCACGCCCGGGTCCACCGCCGCGGCGCGCTCGCGCCAGTTCTCGGGATCTTCGCTCAGATCGGCCTTGGTCAGCAGGATGACCGGCACGACCCCGGCGCCCATCGCAAGCGCCAAATAGCGTTCCAGCCGCGCCGGATTGAAATCCGCGTTGCAGGACGTGACGACGAACAAGGTATCGACATTCGCCGCGATCAGCTGCCGCCCTGCCCCGGTGCCGGCGGCGCGGCGGGCAAGGCATGTGCGGCGGTCGAGCAGCCGCAGCAGGCGCGGCCCGTCCGAGAGCGCCCAGTCGCCGACCGCGATCTCGGCGGTCGAGAGGCCGGAAGGCGGGATAAGCGACGTCGAACCTGTCTCGCCGAGCGCGTCGACGCGGCTGCGGTGGACGGCCGAGATTCGGCAGGGCGTTGCGGCGCCGACTTCGGCCAGTTCGAGCTGGCGCATGAAATCGGGTGCCCAGCCGAGTTCGGCAAGCGTGAAAGTGGCGGTCAACGGAAGTCCTTCGCATGAAGCCGCAAGGCGGGCGTCAGGGAGCACCGGTGGCGTTCAGATGGGCGGGTCGGTGAATTGTCCCGCCGAGATGCCCCGGCCTGTTGGGGTGCAAGCTCTGGCATGTCGTCTCCTTCGCGCGACGGCGCTGTCGGCCGATCAGCGCGCCCGCATCATTTTGCCTTTGCAGATGTTCACCCAGCAGTTTCAGGATGCGTTGGCAATCCAATTCGGCCGCAACGGCGCAGAGCATATGGCCTATCGTGACCATCGAGCCCGCGAATTGCCATGCCGTACGCGCCGCTGTTCGATGCGCGCCTGCATGTTCTTTCTCGCTGCAAGCGGGTCCATCTGGCCGCATCCGTCGCAATCGGCGGTGCCCGCACGATTGTCGGGGCGATTACCGGATTCTTGACTCCGGTCAAAGCGGGCGATCGGTATTCGTCGCATTCTCCCTCGCGACCTATCACCCCTGGGAGACAAGCGATGACTGCCATCGGCACTTCGACGTCCGCGACGCCCGCTCGAGCGGCATCGGGCAACAAGCTGCGACTCGGAGCGCTGACGGCGCTGGTGATCGGCTCGATGGTTGGGTCAGGCGTGTTCAGCCTGCCCCAGAACATGGCCGCCGGCGCGGCGCCGCTCGCCATCATCATCGGCTGGGGCATCACCGCCGTCGGCATGCTGGCCCTGGTGTTCGTCTACCAGTCGCTGGCGACGCGCAAGCCAGATCTCGACGCCGGGCCCTATGCCTATGCCAAGGCCGGTTTCGGGCCGTTCGTCGGATTCAACAGCGCCTGGGGATACTGGATCAGCGCCTGGGTCGGCAACGTCTCC
>JAUYMV010000757.1 GCA_030698645.1 Mesorhizobium sp. | reverse complement strand
CGACGCGGTTGCCGGCCGGTTCCCAGACATAGAGGAAGAAGGTGCCCTGGATCGCATGCTTGTGCGGGCCGGTCTCGATGTGCACGCCGTTCTCGAGAAAAATGTCGGCGGCGCGCAGGATGTCCTCGCGCTGGTCGACGGCGTAGGTGACGTGGTGGAAGCGGGCCTTCGCTCCCTTGGCGTGGTCCTCGGTGCAGGCAAGGTCATAGCTCTTGTTGTTGACCGTGAACCAGCAGCCGCCGAGGCGGCCGTTGTCGAGCTGGATCTGTTCGGTGACGCGACTGCCGAGCGCCTTGATCATGAAGTTGCGGAACACCGAGACGTCGGTTGCGAGCAGATTGAGATGGTCGATGCGGCGCGGGCAGGCGCCGCGGCCGTGATAGCGCTGCGCGATGTTCTTCAGCGCGGGCCGTTCCTCCGGCGGCGCCTCATAGACGCGGGTGTCGTAATAGAGTTCGAAGATGTGGCCGTCCGGATCGGCGAAGCGGAAGGCTCGACCGTGGCCGGCGTCGCCGTCGACCCAGCCGAGGCCCCAGCCCTCAGCCTCGATCGCCGCGACGCGGCGCGCCAGGGCTTCCGGCGACGACGTCCGGTAGGCGACATGGCCGACGCCCGTCGTGTGGTGGCGGGTCAGCTTGAGCGTGTGGAACTCGTAGTCGTCATAGGCGCGCAGATAGGCCGAGCCATCCTCGACGGCGCTCGCCGTCAGCCCGTAGACACGGGTGAAGAAGTCGAGGCTCTCGTCGAAGCGGTCGGTATAGAGTTCCACATGCCCGAGATGGGCGACGTCGAAGCATGGCTCCGTCATGACGCACGCCTCCCGAAGGCAAACGCGTGGCTGGTGCAATGTTCGTTCATTCCTGCTCCTCCCGGCCTGTGCCCGAATTCTCCGTGCAGGCCTCATGCCGGCGCGACGAAATTCTAGCCTGGCTTCGGCGTTCCGCCTGTTGCCATACGCGCCCGCCGCTGCGCGTCAATCCTCCGCAACACGCCTCGGCAGACTCTGATGTATCCATTCCAGACATTCCCGCATACACAGATATCTGGATTAGCCTGAAAATCGAAGATTCTCGCCGGATACAAGTCGATTCCGATTGATCTCGTACCCGTCATGTATACATTGTAGCCGAAGCTAGGCTCGTTGGAAAGTGACACGTGATGACGATTATCGATTTCATCGGCCGTTCCCGCAATCCCGCCGCGCCGCCTTTGTCGACGGTCCTGAACCAGGGCTGGTCGATCGAAGTGATGCCGAGGACCGCGGCGAAGATCGACGATTTCCGCGCGCTTCTTCCGGCCGGCACGCGGGTCTACATCGCCCATATCGCCGGGACGCCGATCGAGGACATGGTGGCGACCGCGGCGCGCATCGCCGCGCAGGGATTTCCGGTCATGCCGCATCTGCCGGCGCGCCTCATCGCCGACGCGGCGATGCTTGAGGACTGGCTGAAACGCTACCAGGCCGAGGCGAACGTGACCCAGGCGCTGCTGCTCGGCGGCGGCGTTTCCGCCCCGGCGGGCGAGTTCGACAGTTCGATCCGGATGATCGAGACCGGCCTGTTCGACCGCTACGGTTTCTCCCGGCTGCACGTCGCCGGGCATCCCGAGGGCAATCGCGACATCGATCGCGACGGCTCGACGACGCAAGTGGACGGCGCGCTTCTGTGGAAGCAGGCGTTCTCCGAGCGGACCGATGCGACGATCGCCATCGCCACCCAGTTCGCCTTCGACGCGCGGGCAGTGATCGCCTGGGCCGAGCGCATCCAGGCGGCCGGCGTTACGCTGCCGATCCATGTCGGCATTGCCGGGCCGGCGAAGCTCCAGACGCTCATCAAGTTCGCCCTGTCATGCGGCGTGGGCGCATCCGTGAAGGTGCTGCAGCGGCGCGCGATGGACATGACGAAACTGCTGCTGCCCTACGAGCCGACCGAAATCGTGCGGGACCTGGCCGACTACAAGGCGCGCACGCCGCACAGCCTGATCGAAAACCTGCACGTCTTCCCGCTGGGCGGCATCCAGACCGCCGTCGACTGGATGAACGACAGAATGCCGGCGGAGCAGAAGGCCGCCGCCGTCTAGCGACCCTCGGGTTGCCAAGCTCCCGTCGGCCGTTCCTCACGCATCGAGGAGCCGGCCGTCGAACCGGAAAGGGCGGACCTGCCGGCGCGATTGCCGATACCGCCAGGAGGCGTCTATTGTGAGGGCTGACGGCCTTTTTCAAACGCCCGCCGGGGTGCGCGGAGAAATCCCATGTTCCGGGACAGACAGGAAGCCGGACAGAAGCTCGCCG
>JAUYMV010000748.1 GCA_030698645.1 Mesorhizobium sp. | reverse complement strand
CCGGCGATCGCCATCGAGATCCAGCAGGCGCTCGGCATCGGCGGCTTCGCCTTCGACATGAACGTCGCGTGTTCCTCCGCCACCTTCGGCATCCAGGCCGCGGCCGACATGATCCGCACCGGTTCGGCGCGCGCGATTCTGATGGTCAATCCCGAGATCACCTCCGGCCATCAGGAGTGGCGCGACCGCGACTGCCATTTCATCTTCGGCGACGTCTGCACGGCGGTCCTCCTCGAGCGCGTCGAAGACGGCATCGCCGACGGCGCCTGGGAGGTCCTGTCGACGCGGCTGATCACGCAGTTCTCCAACAACATCCGCAACAATAACGGCTTCCTGCGCCGCACCCACGAAGGCCATATGGCCGACCGGCGCGACATGCAGTTCATGCAGGAAGGCCGCAAGGTCTTCAAGCAGGTTGTGCCCATGGTCGCCGAACTTATGCTCGGCCACCTCGCCGACGAGGGTCTGAAGCCGGACGACCTGTCGCGCCTATGGTTGCACCAGGCCAACAAGGGCATGAACGACATGATCGGCAACCGTGTGCTCGGTCGCGAGCCGTCGCGGCAAGAGCAACCCAATGTCCTGCAGGACTACGCCAACACGTCCTCGGCCGGCTCCATCATCGCCTTCTCGAAACACTCCGATGACCTGGCCCGAGGCAGCCTCGGCGTCATCTGCTCCTTCGGCGCCGGCTATTCGGCCGGCAGCGTCATCGTCAGGCGGATGTAGGGCGCACAGCTCCGATCGATTGCCGTCCGGACCAGCGCCGTCTTGGCCTGCCGAACGATGTCTGCGCCCCTTTGCCGGGTAACGGTTGTGTGACGAGGCGTGATCGCCTCGTCCGAAACTCCCGCGTGAAACGCCTCGTTTCCATTTCAACCGGCCGAGAACGGACCGGGAGAAACACCAACGACGCATCACCCCAGGAGAGACCACATGAACAAGTTCGCCATCGCCGCCGCCCTGACCCTCATCGCTTCGGGCTCCATCGCCCAGGAGGCGTCCTTCTACGCCGCCACCGAAAGCCAGAACGCCTCCGCGCTGTCGATCGAGTCGACCGGCCAGGCCTCGATGTCCGTCGAAAGCCCCTCGCTTCTGCAGGGCAACATCAACTGGAACCAGAACTACAGCGGCAAGTGATCCGCTGGCCGGATGACCTCCGGTTTCTTTATCCACCGAAACGCCCGCCCTCCCGGCGGGCGTTTTCGCGTTCGCTCCGCGGTCAGAAACGGTCTCTGAGCGCAAACCAGCTGAGCGCCAGGAACAGCACCGGCTGGCGAAAGCGCCGGCCGCCGGGGAAGGCGGGGATCTTCAGCTCCTCGAACAGTTTCAGCCGGTCGCGATTGCCCGCGACCGTCTCCGCATAGAGCTTGCCGATGAAGTTAGACAGCATGACGCCGTGGCCGGAATAGCCGCCGGCCGAGATGACGTTCGGCATCACTTCGCGCACGAAGGGCTTGCGCGGCACCGTGATGCCGACGAAGCCGCCCCAGGAATGCGTGATCTCGACGTCCTTCAGCTGCGGATAGACCTCCGCGATCTGCCGGCGGATGGCGTCGGGAATGTCCTTCGGGTCGTCGACCGAATAGATTTCGCGCCCGCCGAACAGCAGCCTGCCGTCCTTTGACTTGCGGAAGTAGCGCACGACGAAGCGCGAATCGTCGACCGCCTCGCCGCCGGGCAG
>JAUYMV010000747.1 GCA_030698645.1 Mesorhizobium sp. | reverse complement strand
TCGGCGATGAGGAGAATTGCCATGTGTCTGATCCTTTCCCGATCGTCCGATTACAACACGCCGGCTTCGTTCTTGAGCTTGTCGACAAGCTCGGCGACCGTCTTGACCTTGACGCCCGCCTTGCGGCCGCCGGGCTCCTCGGTCTTGAGAACCTTGAGGCGCGGCTTGACGTCGACGCCGTAGTCGGCGGCGGACTTCTCGTCGAGCTGCTTCTTCTTCGCCTTCATGATGTTGGGCAACGAGGCGTAGCGCGGCTGGTTGAGGCGCAGATCGGTGGTGACGATCGCCGGCAGCTTGACCTCGATCACCTGCAGGCCGCCGTCGACCTCGCGGGTCACCTTGGCCTTGCCGTCGGACAGCTCGACCTTGGAGGCGAAGGTCGCCTGCGACCAGCCGAGCAGGGCCGCCAGCATCTGGCCGGTCTGGTTGGCGTCGTCGTCAATCGCCTGCTTGCCGAGAATGACGAGTTCGGGCTGCTCGGCATCGACGATGCCCTTGAGGAGCTTGGCGACGGTGAGCGGTTCGACCAGATCGTCGACCTTGACCAGGATGCCGCGGTCCGCACCCATGGCGAGCGCGGTGCGGATGGTCTCCTGCGCCTGCGCGGGGCCGATCGACACGGCGATGATCTCGGTCGCCTTGCCGGCCTCCTTCAGGCGGATCGCCTCTTCGATGGCGATCTCGTCGAACGGGTTCATCGACATCTTGACATTGGCGAGCTCGACGCCCGAGCCGTCCGACCGGACGCGGATCTTCACGTTGTAGTCGACGACGCGCTTTACCGGGACGAGGACTTTCATGCGGCTTAACCCTCTCTGCTAGACTGTCGCGGCGCCCATAGCACGCGGGGTGGGCGCCAGTTTGTCATTTGCCGACATGGCGGCGCGAAAAACGGACATCGGACCGTTCAAGGCCCGAAAGCGCCTGTTGCTTATGCGCGGCGAACTATCCCGTCAACTCGCAAAGCGACAGCTGTCTCACTGAAACGGTTGAAGGACTGTGAGGCTTACCGAAGGTCGAGCGCCGGAAGGTCAAGATGCTGCTCGACGCGCCGCACCCGCGCCTCGAGGTCGCTGATGATGCTGCCATGTCCGATGACCGAGGTGTGATATTCCATCACGGCGCGCCGCAGCCCGGCGATCTGGTCGCTGGTCTCCTTGCGGGCGACGAGCATGTCGGACGCCACGTCGTCGCGAAGCGAATGCACTTCGGAGCGAAGATCAGCAAGGTCATCCTTGGTCGCCATCGTCGATCGTATATCGCCAATGTCGGCGCGCATGTCGCCCATCTCCGCGCGCATCTGGCGGAGCAGCTGGAGCATTACGCTTTCGGGTTCGTCGCTCATGCAAAGAAGAATATCATAAAATCTCAGGCCTCCGCCACTCCCTAGGGCTGGCGGCCCCAGGGCATCTGCTGGCGCGGCGGTCCAGAGGCCGGGACGGAGGCGGGGGACGGTATCGGCGCCTCCGTCGTCACCACCTCGGCGCCTTTTGGCGTGACGATGACGCGATCGAACAGCGGCACGGCGCGCCGGCGCATGAACAGCACCATGATCCCTCCGGCGACGATGCCGCCGACATGCGCGGCCCAGGAGACCTGTTCCTCGCCGCCGGCCGCGAACATCAGGAACTGGAAGGCGATCCAGAGCACGATCGGGATCCAGGCCGGAATGCGCAGCGGCAGGCGCATCAGCACCAGAACCCAGACCTGCACACGCGGGTGGAGCAGGAGGTAGGCGGTCACGACGCCGGCGACCGCGCCGGACGCACCGATCAGCGGGATCTCGGAGTTCGGATCCATGATGCCGTGCAGCCAGGCGCCGACGACCGCGCTCGCCAGGTAGAAGATCAGGAACTTCACATGGCCGAGCGCGTCCTCGACATTGTCGCCGAAGACCCAGAGGAACAGCATGTTGCCGGCGAGGTGGAAGAAATCGCCGTGCAGGAAGGCATAGGTGATGTAGGTCAGGTTGTCCGGGACGATGACCAGTTCGGCGGGCAGCTCGGCATGGTCGAAGACGAGGGCGGGAATGTAGCCGAGACCGATGGCAGTCGCCTGCGCGACTTCCTGGGAGCTGATGCTCGTGTAGATCCAGACCAGAACGTTCAGAACGATCAGGCTGATCGTCACGTATTGCAGGCGGATATGCTTGAGATGATTGGCATCGTGCAATGGAATGAACACTGAAGCGGCCCCCGCCAATCACCGGTTCTTGCCGGGAACCCATAGCACGTCGGCGGCGCCATTGTCATTGACGACCCTGGCGGCGACGAAAAGAAAGTCCGATGCGCGGTTGAGATAGCGGATCGCGTGCGGGTTAACGGTCTCGCCGGGACGGGCGGCCAGCTCGACGGTCAGGCGCTCCGCCCGGCGCACGATCGTGCGGGCGAGGTGCAGGAAGGCGGAAGCCGGCGAGCCGCCCGGCAGCACGAAGGAGCGAAGCGGCTGCAGGTTGGCGTTGAGCGCATCGATGTCGGCCTCGACCCTGTCGGTCTGGCTCGCCACCATGCGCAGCGGTTCGTAGCCGAGCGGCTCGCCGGTATCGGGCGTGGCAAGGTCGGCGCCGAGATCGAACAGATCGTTCTGCATGCGGGCGAGCATAGCGTCGATGACGGGGTGCTCGGCCGGCGTGTGCAGGCGCGCCAGGCCGATCGACGAGTTGGCCTCGTCGACCGTGCCGTAGGCATCGATGCGAAGATCGAATTTCGGCCGCCGCTCGCCGCTGCCGAGACCGGTCGTGCCGTCGTCGCCGGTGCGCGTGTAGATCTTGTTCAGCTTGACCATGTTTCCCCCGGCCGCGGCGCCGTCACTAGCGCGTGAAATAGACAGCCAGCAGCACCAGCACCAGCGCCACGAACTGCAGCAGGACGCGGGCCTGCATCAGCTTGTTGGAGGTGATGCCATCGCCGCCCTTCATCATGTTGAACAGACCGCGCAGCAGCACGAGGACGACGGCCACCATGGCGAGGATGGCGAGGATGTTGAGGACTGTCGACATATGGATTTCCTGGATCGGGAGGCTTTGCGGGACTTAGGGCGTCAGGCCTGGGTTGCCAGCACGCGGTAGAACAGCCGCGCCGGCAGAAGGCGCTTCAGGAGGACGCCGATTCGGGCGGGCAGCGTCACCACATAATGCGGCCGCGGGCGGGGATGGTCGAGGGCGTGGCGCAGCGCCGCATGGACCGCATCCGGCCCGAGCTTGAGGCGCGATTTCGTGCCGCCGGCGCGCAGCCTGGCCAGTTGCGCCTGGTAGGCGTCGCGATGGACCGAATTCTCGTGGTCGATGTTCCTCTCGAACCAGAGCAGCCCGGTCGCCGGCATTTTCGACTGGATCGGGCCGGGCTCGATCATCGAGACATGGATGCCGGAGCCATCGAGTTCGGCGCGCAGGCAAAGCATCAGGCCCTCGAGCGCATGTTTCGACGCTGCATAGGCGCCGCGGTACTTGACCGGCGTCAGGCCGAGGATCGACGAGCAGTGCACGATGCGGCCGTGGCCCTGCGCCCGCATGACCGGGACGATTCGCCGCGTCAGATCGTGCCAGCCGAAGAAGTTCGCCTCGAACTGGTCGCGCAGCGCCCGCATGGACAGGTCCTCGACGGCGCCGGGCTGCGCATAGGCGCCGTTGTTGTAGAGCGCGTCGAGCGTGCCGCCTGTGCGCGCCAGCACGGTCTCGACGAGCTGTGCGATCGATTCCGGCTCCGCGTAGTCGAGATAGAGGCATTCGATGCCATCGGTTTCGAGCGCCGCGATGTCGGCGGGCTTGCGGGCGGTGGCGAAGACGCGCCAGCCCTCGGCCTTCAGCGCGCGGGCGCAGAAGGCGCCGATGCCGGAGGAGGCGCCGGTGACGATGATAGTGCGCTGTCTGGGCATCTTTGCTCCGGGGCGGAACCGAAATCCGGTTGCCGCCTTGCCATTTCAGGGAAACTTTTCACATATTCGACCCGGCGAAACAATCGGAGAGGCCATGCGGAACATCGTCGCGATCAAGCGCATCCTGTCCGACGCCATGGGCCATTTCGACTCCGACGACGGCTGGTCGATGTCGAGCCATCTGGCGATTTCGGCGCTGATGGCGCTGTTCCCGTTCCTGATCTTCGCCACGGCGCTCGCCAGCTTCCTCGGCGCCAACGCCTTTGCCGACACGGCGGTGCATCTCGTCTTCGACACCTGGCCGGAGCAGATCGCCGCACCCATCGCCAACGAGGTGCGCAACGTGCTGACGGTGCAGCGCGGCGACTTCCTGACGGTCTCGGTGATCGCGGCGGCGATCTTCGCGTCGAACGGCATCGAGGCGCTCCGCGTGTCGCTCAACCGCGCCTATCGCGTCACGGAGACGCGCTCCTTCCTGTTCCGGCGGCTGCAGAGCCTCGCCTTCGTGCTGATCGCGACGATCGGCTTCCTGGCGATCAGCCTTCTGCTCGTGCTGGCGCCGCTGCTGGCCGACATCGCCGAACGAAACCTGAGCTGGATCGGGCCCTACATGGGCACCATCACGCTATGGCGCTACATCATCGCGTCTGGCGTGATCGTCGCCGGCCTCGTCGCCGTGCATTTCTGGCTGCCGGCCGGCCGGCGGCCGTTCCACGACGTCATCCCAGGCATCGCCTTCACGCTGGCCGCCTGGGTGGCAGGCTCCAGCATGTTCGCGGCCTACCTGAAGCAGTTCTCCAGCTATGTCTCGACCTATGCCGGCCTCGCCTCGATCATGATCGCGGTGGTCTTCCTCTACATCGTCTCGGCGATCTTCATCCTCGGTGGCGAGCTGAACGCGGCGATCCGGCGCTACCTCGAGGCGCGCTCACGCATCGCGGGGTGAGGTCGTGGCCAGCGCCACGCCGCAGGTCGCAACCACCATGCCGGCGATCTGCAGCGGCGAGAGCGTCTCGCCGAAGAGCGGCCAGGCCATCAACGCCGTGACGGCCGGCACGAGGTAGAACAGCGATCCGACCTTCGCCATGGATCCCTCGCGGATCAGATACATCAGCAGGAAGGTGGCTCCGACCGAAAGCACCAGGACCAGCCAGGCGAGCGCGAAGACGAGTTCGCCGGCGACGGTCACGCGCTGCGTCTCGAAAAGCAGCGATCCGGCCAGCATGACCAGCATGGCGCCGAGATATTGCCAGAAGCTGCCGGTGACGAGATCCAGTCCGGTGACGAATTTCTTCTGCCATATGGTGCCCGCGCTCATCGCCACGACGGCGACGAACTGGGCCAGAAGCGCCGGCGTCGGCACGGAATCGACGGCCGCGCCGAGCTTCGGCCAGATCACGATCATCACGCCGGCGAAGCCGATGGCGAGACCCGCCCAGTGGCGCGGCAGGATGCGCTCGCCCAGCACGAGACCCGCCAGGACCGCGGTGATCAAGGGTTGCAGACCGACGATGAGCGCCGAGAAGCCGGCCGTCATGCCGTGCGCGATCGCCCAGAACGTGCCGCCCAGATAGACGCCGTGCATCAGCCCGCCCGCCGCCATCGCGTGCAGCGCGCCCTGGCGGCCGGTCAGGGCCGCCTTCGCGACCAGCATGATGGCGGCGAAAATGACCAGCGCCAGCCCGAAGCGGACGGCGAGAAAGGTGAACGGCTCGGCCCAGGGCATGGCGTAGCGCGCGCCGATGAAGCCGGTCGCCCAGAGCAGGACGAAGAGCGCCGGAGCCAGGGCGGTGATCTGTTTCATGCGGGGTTACCAGCGGATGACGGCGAAGGCTCTAATGCAGTCGATCCGGGTAAGCAAAACGAAACCGGTGGGCCAGATGATGCGGGAGGTGAGGTCTTTCCGGGGGGAAGGACGGGGCAGACGCAGAGGTTGCGCCGTGCTCTGGAACCTTGACATCGTATGGATCGCCCTGGCGATCGCGACCGTTTCGATCTTCGGCTTCATGCTCGGCACCGCGCTCGACGGATTGATGGGCGAGGACGGCTTCGGGGCGGCCGGCAACATGCTGATCATCACCTCGGGCTTCTTCCTCGCCGTCTATCTCGCCAATTCCTGGGGCGTGCGCCTGAACGACCTGACGATGGCGGTCGGCACCGGGCTTGGCGGGGCGTTTGTCGTGATGCTCGTTCTGGCGCTCGCCAAGGGGGTGCTCGGGCGGATCATGCGGTGAACGGCGCAGCCCCTCACTCCAGCCCCTCCAGCGCCATTGCCCTCACCTCCTCCGCCGTATGCCCGCTCTCGCGCAGCGCCGCGATGCCGGTGTCGCCGCGGCTTTTCGAGAGCTTGCGCCCGTCCGCGCCGACGATCAGCGCGTGATGCCGGTAGTCAGGCGCGGGCAGGTCGAGCAGATGCTGTAGCAGGCGGTGCACGGCGCAGGCGTAGAACAGGTCCTGGCCGCGCACCACGTCGGTGACGCCCTGCAGCGCGTCGTCGACCGTGACGGCGAGATGATAGCTGGCCGGGATGTCGCTTCGGGCGATGACCACGTCGCCCCAGATCTCCGGCTTCGCCGGCACGGCGCCGGCTTCGCCGCCAGGGCCTTCGCCGCTCTCCTGCCAGGACAGGCGGTCGCCCGCCAGCTCTGACGCGGCCTGCATGTCCAGCCGCCAGGCATGCGGCGCGTGGCTGGCGATGCGGCGGGTGCGCTCGCGCCGGCTGAGCCGGCGGTCGGCATCGGGATAGAGCGGCGCGCCGTCGGGATCGCGCGGCCAGGGGTTCCTGGCGTCGCTGCGCGCGGCGATATGGTCGCGCATCTCGCCGCGCGACATGAAGGAGGGATAGACCAGCCCCAGCGACTTCAGCCGATCGAGGGCCGCCTGGTAGTCGTCGAAATGCTCCGACTGGCGGCGCGCCGGGCTTTCCCAGGTGACGCCGAGCCATTCGAGATCGCGGTAGATCGCGGCTTCGAATTCCGGCGTGCAGCGGCCCACGTCGATGTCCTCGATGCGCAGCAGCAGGCGCCCGCCGCTTTCCGACGCGAGCCGCTGGTTCAGCAGCGCCGAGCGGGCGTGGCCGAGATGCAGTTCGCCGTTCGGGCTGGGGGCAAAGCGGAAGATGCGGGTCATTTGGACTGCGCGGTTGGACGGAACGTGGCCTGTCGCCTACGAATAGCATCCTGCGAACGGGAATCACATGCGGCGGATCACAAGCCTCGACGACATCGCGGAAGGGCTCGACGCGCTCTCAGCGCTCGACCCGCGCCTGATCGCGGTGCGCGCGCGCGCCGGCGAAGTGCCGCTCAGGCTGTCGGAGCCGGGCTTCGCCAGCCTCGTCTCGATCATCGTGTCGCAGCAGATCTCGCGCGCCAGCGCCGATGCGATCCTCAGCCGGCTTCTGCGCATCGTCGTCCCGCTGACCCCGGAGCGGATGCTGGTGGCGGGGGAGGACGCATTTCGCGAGGCCGGACTGTCGCGGCCGAAGCAGAAGACGCTGCTGGCGATCGCCGCGGCCGTGGCCGACGGGCTCGACCTCGGTCATTTGTGCAGCCTCGATGCGGCTGAGGCGACCTCGCGGCTGACGCAGGTCAGCGGCATCGGCCCGTGGACGGCCGAGGTGTATCTGCTGTTTGCCGCCGGCCACCCCGATATCTTTCCCGCGCGCGACGTCGCGCTGCAAAGCGCGGTCGGCGAGGCGCTTGGCGTCAGCCCGCGGCCGGGCGAGAAAAGTCTCATCGCCATCGCCGAATCATGGGCGCCCTGGCGCGGCGTCGCGGCCCGGCTGTTTTGGGCCTACTATCGAAGCATGCGGGGCAGGGAAGGGGTTCCGGACGCGGGCGAGGCCCGTAAACCTTGAAAAAAACTGCAAAAATGCGCCATTTCGCGCATCGGCCGCGCGTTTTCTCCGCTTCACAATCCTGTCACTTGCCGCTTACACTATCCCGGCCGATTGGTTTGGGTTTCAGGAGATCCGCGACGTGACTGTGCATGTCTCGCCAGATGGTTTGCCGGCGCTGGTGCTGAACGCGGATTACCGTCCGCTCAGCTACTACCCGCTGTCGCTCTGGTCGTGGCAGGACGCGATCAAGGCGGTGTTCCTCGACCGCGTCAACATCGTCGCCGAATATGAGCACGAGGTCTCGTCGCCGTCGTTCTCGATGCGGCTGCCGAGCGTGGTGTGCCTGAAGTCCTACGTGAAGCCGTCGCGCAACCCGGCCTTCACGCGCTTCAACGTGTTTCTGCGCGACCGCTTCCAGTGCCAGTATTGCCACACGACGGAGGATTTGACCTTCGACCACGTCGTGCCGCGCCGCTGCGGCGGGGCGACGACGTGGGAGAACGTGGTAGCCGCCTGCTCGCCCTGCAATCTGCGCAAGGGCGGCATGATGCCGTCGCAGGCCAAGATGTGGCCGATCCAGAAGCCGTACCAGCCGACGGTGCACGATCTGCACAACAATGGCCGTATGTTCCCGCCCAACCATCTGCATGAAAGCTGGATGGATTATCTCTACTGGGATGTCGAACTGGAGCCGTAGGGCCTGGGCGATGTAGCCCCCTTCTCCCTGTTCACGGGGAGAAGGGAAAAGGTCAGCGCTTGAACGCCGCGCGGTAGCCGATCACGGCGAACAGCGCGCTCGCCACGACGTTCCAGCCGGCGAAGGAGAGGCCGAGGAAGCGGCCGGCGGCCTTGTCGCAGGACGGCGGAATGACCGTGTTGATGGAATCGAGCACGCCGTTGGTGCCGCCGGTCGACGGCGCGACCGCGCCGCAGCTCGTCGGTCCCGCCCACCACGCCCATTCGACGCCGGAATGATAGATCGCCATGCCGAGGCCGATGGTCATCAGCAGGGCGCCGAGCAGGAGCAGGAGCCGCGCCGTCCAGGCCGGCCAGTTCAGGTAGACGGCAATCACGGCGAGCCCCATCAGGGGGGCGCCGACGTAATAGGGAATGCGCTCCTGCAGGCAGAGCATGCAGGGGATGTAGCCGCCGATATGCTCGAAGGCGAGCGCCGTTCCGACCGTTCCGGCCATGCCGATCAGGAGCAGGAAAGCCGACCATTTCTGGGTCGGGCCGAGGGGGGCGGACAAGGTCATTGGCATCTCAGAACATGTAGCGGACGGCGACGAAGCCGCCGATGAGCAAGATCATGAAAAGGGTGAAAAGAAGGCCGAGATGCTTCTCGATGAAGGTGCGGATCGGCTCGCCGAAGTGGTACAGCAGCCACGAGACGAGGAAGAAGCGCAAGCCGCGGCCGACGATGCTGACGACGACGAAGGTGAACAGGTCGAGCCCGGTGGCCCCCGAGAAGATCGTCAGCACCTTGTAGGGAAACGGCGTCACGGCGGCAAACAGGATGCCCCAGCCGCCCCAGACATTGTACCAGTCCGTCACCTTCTGGAAGGAGTCTTCGGCGTTGTAGAAGGCGAGAATGGGTCGGCCCACGGTCTCGAGCAAAAAGTGGCCGATGGCGTAGCCGAGAAGCGCGCCGAGGATCGAGGCGATCGTGCAGATGAGCGCATAGCGCACCCAACGCCGGCGGTTTGCCAGCACCATCGGGATCAAAAGCACGTCGGGCGGAATCGGGAAGACCGAGCTTTCGACGAAAGACACCGCGGCGAGCGCGCGCTCGGCATGGCGCGTCGCGGCCAGCGACATGGTCCAGTCATACAGTCTGCGCAGCATCAACGGTCCCCGTGCAGCAAGAAACGCTCGACCCGTGGCTGCGCAGAATCATCGAGGCGGACGGCGCGTTCGGTCGTTCGACGTCCCCTGTAGGGCCGGACGCGCTGCTTTGCAATTGACGACGCACCGCTTCGCCGTATAGTCCGCAGCCGTCGCGCCCCGACGCGCGACGCGCCCCCTTGGCGGAATTGGTAGACGCGCCTGACTCAAAATCAGGTTCCGCAAGGAGTGCTGGTTCGATTCCG
>JAUYMV010000744.1 GCA_030698645.1 Mesorhizobium sp. | reverse complement strand
GCCAACCGCGGCGAGATCGCGGTCCGGATCATCCGCACCGCGCGTCGGATGGGGGTGGCGACCGTCGCGGTCTATTCCGACGCCGATGCGAAATCGCTGCATGTCGCGATGGCCGACGAGGCCGTGCATATCGGGGCTGCTCCGGTCGGCGAGAGCTATCTGCGCGCGGACAGGATCATCCAGGCGGCCAAGGCGACCGGCGCCGAGGCGATCCATCCGGGCTACGGCTTCCTGTCGGAGAATCCCGATTTCGTCGACCAGGTGGTCGCCGCCGGCCTCGTTTTCATCGGTCCTTCGGCCAGCGCCATCCGCGCCATGGGCCTCAAGGACGCCGCCAAGCGGCTGATGGAACAGGCCGGCGTGCCGGTCGTGCCGGGCTACCATGGCGAGGGCCAGGCGCTGGTCCTGCTCGCCACCAAGGCGCGCGAGATCGGCTATCCGGTGCTCATCAAGGCGCGCGCCGGCGGCGGCGGCAAGGGCATGCGCCGGGTCGAAAACCCGGACGATTTCGCCGAGGCGCTGGCTGGCGCCAAGCGCGAGGCCAAGGCCTCCTTCGGCGACGATGCCGTGCTGGTGGAAAAATACGTCGACAAGCCGCGCCATATCGAGGTGCAGGTGTTCGGCGACAATTTCGGCAATGCCGTGCATCTCTTCGAGCGCGACTGCTCGGCGCAGCGCCGCCATCAGAAGGTGATCGAGGAAGCGCCGGCGCCAGGCATGACGGCGGAACTGCGCGCCGCGATGACGGAGGCCGCCGTCAAGGCGGCCAGGGCCATCTCCTATTCCGGCGCCGGCACGATCGAGTTCATCGTCGATGCCTCCGACGGGCTCCGGCCCGACCGTTTCTGGTTCATGGAGATGAACACGCGCCTGCAGGTCGAGCATCCGGTGACCGAGATGGTGACCGGCATCGATCTCGTCGAATGGCAGTTGCGCGTCGCGGCGGGCGAGAGACTGCCGAGGACGCAGGACCAGATCGCGCTCGCCGGCCATGCCTTCGAGGCGCGCATCTACGCCGAGGATCCGACGCGCGACTTCCTGCCCGCGATCGGCACGCTGCACCACTTGAAGTTCTCCGGCTCGGCGACCGCCGGCAGCACGGTCCGCGTCGAGACGGGCGTGCGTGAGGGCGATGCTATCTCGCCATTCTACGATCCGATGATCGCCAAGCTCGTCGTTCACGCGGACGACCGGACGGCGGCGCTCGACGCGCTCTCGGCGGCCTTGGCCAGGACCGAGATCGCTGGCTCCGTGACCAACAGCTCGTTCCTGGCGGCGTTGGCCGCGGACGCGGATTTCGTGTCGGGCGACGTCGACACGGGGCTGATCGCACGCCACCAGTCGGCGCTCACCGCGGCTCCTATGCCGTCTGGCCGGATCATCGCCGAGGCGGTGCTGGCCGCATCCGGCGCAGGCGAGACTGCGCGCAGCGCCGACCCGTGGTCCAGCCTCGCCGGCTATGCCCACTTCCATCCGATCGCCAGGTCCGCGACACTGGCGCAGGGCGAGACGGAGACCGTCGCGCGGATCACCGCGCTCGGCGACGGACGCTACGAGGTCGCGATAGCTGCGGAGAAGCACGTGCTCGCGCCATCGGGCGACGCCCGCGCAGCACTCTGGCCGGGCCACGTCACCGTTTTCGATGGCGCCGTCGGCCATACGTTCCGCGTTCCCGATCCCTTCGCGCTCGCGGCCGAAGCCGCCGCCGGCACCGGCCACATGCGCGCGCCGATGCCCGGGCTCGTCAAGCTGGTGCGCGTCTCGGCCGGCGATCTGGTTCGCAAGGGCCAGCCGCTGCTGATCCTCGAGGCGATGAAGATGGAGCACTCCATCGCCGCCCCGCACGATGGCGAGATCGCCGAAATCGTCCGCGAGGGCGCGCAGGTGACCGACGGGACGGTTCTGGTTCGTTTCGTGGAGACGGCATCGTAGTCTTGCGAGATTGCCTGTCGCGGCGCCGCACGCTAACCGTCCTCCTCCAGCCCACCCCGTGAAGGACCGCATGGCCGAACCTGACGCCGTCCAGCGCCACCGTTTCTACGAGGACATGCTCGCGCTCCTGCTCGGCACGCTGCTGGCAGCACTCGGGCTGACGCTCTACACCCATGCAATGCTGGCCGTCGGCGGCGTTGCCGGCGTCTCGCTGCTGCTCTCCTACGCGAGCGGCTACGGCTTCGGACCGATCTTCTTCGTCATCAATCTGCCGTTCTACATTCTCGCCATCCACCGCATGGGCTGGCCGTTCACGCTGCGCACCTTCGCCGCCGTGGCGCTCGTTTCGCTGTTCTCTCGGCTGACGCCGATGTGGATCTCGTTCGAGTATCTGGACCCAATCTATGCGGCGGTGTCGGGCGGCGGGCTGATCGGCATCGGCCTGCTCATCCTGTTTCGCCATCGCGCCGGGCTCGGCGGCCTCAACATCCTCGCCGTCTACCTGCAGGACCGCGGCCTCGTGCGCGCCGGCTACTTCCAGCTCGGCGTCGATCTGGCGATCCTCGTCGCGGCGTGTTTCGTCCTGCCGCTCGACAAGGTGGCGCTGTCGCTGATCGGCGCCGTGGTGATCAATCTGATCCTGGCGATCAACCACCGCCCGGGGCGCTATGTCGGGATGAGTTGAGGCAGCATTCCGTTTGACGGAATGGCCGGCTTGCGATGTTCTTCGGGCATGATCCGGTCATTCGCCGACAGGGATACGGAACGACTGTTTCACGACGAACGGGTTCGGAGGTTCTCAGGATTTGAACGGCCCGCCCGGCGGAAACTTTTTACTGCTGGATGCAGCGAGGTCGCTGGACGATCTGGCGTGCCGCCCGTAAACCGCCTCGAACGACTGAAGGGTGACCGCAACGGCCAGCACAGCATTCGTATCAACGATCAGTTCCGGTTATGCTTCGTCTGGTCGGCGGGCGGCGCCGAAGATGTGGAGATCGTCGATTATCACTGAGGACTACGCCATGACAGCGAAACTGGACCCTATTCCGCCAGGCGAAATCCTGCTTGAGGAATTCCTCCTGCCGCTCGGAATCTCGCAGAATGAGTTGGCTCGCCGCATGGAGGTGCCGGTGAGCAGGATTGCCGCCATCATCAAGGGTGAGCGGGCAATCACCGCGGACACGGCGCTGCGGCTGGGGCGCTATCTCAACACATCGCCGGAGATGTGGCTGAATCTTCAGGCAGCTTACGATCTGCGGCGGTTGCGCGCCGGGGACTGGGCAGAAACGGAAAAGCGCATCATTCCGATCGCTGCGGAATAAAAAGGCCGCGCCGGCTTTGTCCCCGCCGGTCGCGGCCTTCCGATACGCAGCGCGTCGGACCCCCGCCCCCGCGCTGCGCTCTCCCTGACTGCCGGTGGCGCCTTGCCCGTTGGAGCGGGCTCGGTCGGCGCGCGTCGGCGGAAATCTCAGTGCATGGTCATCCATTCGCGGGCGTCGCGAAGCGCCTTGGCGATATCCTGCTTGGACATGACGGCGGCCATCTCGGCGCGCAGTTCGGCGGCGCGGGACGAACCCTTGATCGCCGCGATGTTGAACCATTTGTGGGCCGCCACCGGATCCGGTTCGCAGTCGCGGCCGGTCGCATACATCATGCCCAGTTCGAAAAGGATGTCGGCCTGCGCATTGGCGCCCATCGAGCCGAAACCAGCTTCAAGCATTTCAAAACGTGCCATTTTTCGTCCCCTGTATCTCGCTGGAGGCTGTCGGTGTGTCGTCGTTTCCGGCAGCGCCTCCTGTGGTCTGGAGAATGGCGGGCAGGCTTGAATCCGGCGTGAACAGGCGTGCTTAACTTGAAGAAAACAAAGCTAAAACAAGACGTAAACGCGAGATTCCGTTAAGCATCGAAGGCACTGCGTTTCCGGCGATCCGCGCGAAAAGCCGATAAAATGCGGACGAGCGGTTGAAAGACTCCGCTAACCACGGGACAGGTTCGGCGCCTCCGGCAAGTCTGCCGAACGGTCCGGAAAGGCGGCCGGACACCTTCCGCAAGGTCGCTCCCGCATGCGAAAAATGCCGACAAAACCACCGGCGCACCCGCTTCCGTTTTGTCGAATGCTGTATTACGTTGACGTTCGCGTAAGGCGCATGTGGACGGGAGGAACCAGTCCACCGCCGGGGATACGCCAGGAGGATCAACATGCTTCGAATGATTTCTATGGCTGCCGCAGCGACCGTCATGATGGCCGGCATGGCCTTTGCCGACGCGATCGAGGGCAACTGGAAGACGCAGAGCGGCGAAACCGCCGCGATCGGCGCCTGCGGCGGTGCCTATTGCATCACGCTCAAGACCGGCAAGCATGCGGGCAAGAGCATCGGCAAGATGACGGCCAGCGGCGGCGGAAAATATGCCGGCTCAATCACCGATCCGGCCGACGACAAGACCTACAAGGGCAAGGCTACGATTTCGGGCGGCGCGATGAAGATGAGCGGCTGCGTGTTCGGCGGCCTGATCTGCAAGACGCAGAACTGGAAGAAGATGTAGTCCCGGCTTCGGCCGCAGACAACCGAAAGCCCGCGCGGAGTTCGCTCCGCGCGGGCTTTCTTGCTTCCATCGCCTGACGACCAAGCCATCGTGTCACCGCCGTGGCGAAGGCGCATCTCGGCAACGCACCGGTGAGCCGCGCGCCGCGTTAATCTCCCGTCCACACAACTGAACCCTGCATGAACGCGCCTCTCAGGGCCGGTTCAGTGCCGATGGCGCATGTTCCTCGCACGACAGAGGAACGACACCATGCTCGCCCGCCGCTTCGCCATCGTCAGCCTGCTCACCATCCTGTTCGGGATGGGTTTTGCCATCCTGGTGGCGGAGGCCGGCCGCGAACGGCACTGGCGGCCAGGCAAGATCGTCCCCTGCGCGCTCGATCAGGGCATCCGCTGCCCGCATACCTATTGATGACATGGCCGCCACTGGCGGCCGCCAGATGAGATGAAGCCGATGCGTGACACCCGCCATTCCCTGAAGCAGACATTGCGCATGCTGCCGCGCCTTGTCGTCCTGTCCCTGCTGGTCGGCCTGCCGGTGCTGTCGGTCGGCGCCAGCGGCGCGGCATGGGATTCGGGCCGCTCGGGCGTCATTCTGGTCGGCGGCGACCTCGCGACGCCGAATGGCATGGGATTTGTCCTCGCGATGGGTCTGCAGCGCACCCAATGACGCCAGAATAGGCAGAATTCGGCGCCGGCCCTCTCCCAAGCGTCACACCGAATGCCTATAATGGTGCATGGAAAAGAGAATCTATCCCGAAGTCATCGATACCGTCGTTCGCCCGGAGCCTTTCGCCCGGCAAAGCTTCACCGACGCCACCGAGGCGGTGCAGGCGCTGAAGGCGCTTTACAGCCGCAACACGGAATTCCTGCGCAACTCCTTCGCCAGCCTGCCGACGCAAGGCCCCTCGCAGCGCTTTCGCGCCTATTACCCCGAGGTCGGCGTCTTCACGCAGTCCTTCGCGCAGATCGATTCGCGCTATGCCTATGGCCACATGCACCTGCCCGGCCATTATTCCACGACGATCACGCGGCCGGACCTGTTCGAGACCTACCTCGTCGACCAGCTCGCGCTGATCATGCGCAATCACGGCGTGCCGATCACGGTCTCGGAGTCCGAGACGCCGATCCCGCTGCATTTCGCCTTCCTCGAAGGCACCCATGTCGACGGCTCGATCGCCGATCTCATCAAGCGACCGCTGCGCGACATCTTCGACGTGCCCGACCTGACCGCCACCGACGATCTGATCGCCAACGGCACCTACGAGCCGGCGCCGGGCGAGCCGATGCCGCTGGCGCCGTTCACCGCGCAGCGCATCGACTATTCGCTGCACCGCCTGTCGCATTACACCGCGACCAGCCCCAACCACTTCCAGAACTTCGTCCTGTTCACCAACTACCAGTTCTACATCGACGAATTCATCCGCCTGGGCCACGCCGAGATGGCCAATCCCGCCAGCGAATACATCGCCTTCGTGGAGCCGGGCAACGTGGTGATGCGCCGCGCCGGCCTGCCAGCCGAAGCC
>JAUYMV010000743.1 GCA_030698645.1 Mesorhizobium sp. | reverse complement strand
GAATCCAGGGCTCCTCATGTCCTCGGCAAAGCTCTCCACCGTCTGTCGTTGCCTTGCATAAAACACCACCGGTCCGATCACGCTCTCCGGCAGAATATGGATCTCCTTGGCCACCGCGTCGAATATGACGTGCTTTGCAAGCCTCGGCACCGAGACCGAATAGTTCCCCTCGCTCGCATATCTCGCCTCGACGTCGGCAAGGAGGGCGTCAAGATCGAACCGCTCCAGATTGGCGAGCTCACTTCGGATTTCCGCCCGAAGGGCGATCTGGAAATCCCTTATCTTTTCCTCCCGCCTGAGTTGATCGGCTCTTCGTCCTTGCCGAAAATTCAGTTGCACGACGACAAGACTGACAAGACCCGAAATGAACGCCGCGACGATCGCGGGACCAATCAGGGCCTCCACCGCCTCAACTCCGCTTCAGCTTCGGATCGAGCGCGTCGCGCAGTCCGTCGCCGACGAGGTTGATCGCCAGCACGGTGATGAGGATGGCGAGGCCCGGCAGCGTCACCACCCACCAGGCGCGCAGGATGAACTCGCGCGCCTCGGCCAGCATGGTGCCCCATTCGGGCGTCGGCGGCTGCGCCCCCATGCCGAGGAAGCCGAGCGCGGCGGCGTCCAGAATGGCCGTCGAGAACGACAGCGTCGCCTGCACGATCAGCGGCGCCATGCAGTTCGGCAGGATGGTCTTGAACATCAGCCGCAGCGCCCCGGCGCCCGATACGCGCGCCGCGGTGACATAGTCGCGGCCCTTCTCCGACATCACCGCGGCGCGCGTCAGACGGACGAAATGCGGCTGCAGCACCAGCGCGATGGCGATCATCGCGTTGGTCAGCCCGGGTCCGAGTACGGCGACCAGCACCAGCGCCAGCAGGAGCGACGGGAACGCCAGGATGATGTCCATGATGCGCATGATGACGGTGTCGATCCAGCCGCCGAAATAGCCGGCGATGACGCCGACGAAGATGCCGCCGACGAGGGCGAGCGTCGTGACGATGACGCCGATGAACAGCGAGAACTGCGCGCCGTAGAGCAGCCGCGACAGCAGGTCGCGGCCGACCGCATCCGTGCCGAGCAGGTAGGATGCATTGCCGCCCTCCTGCCAGTAGGGCGGAATCAGCACCGCGTCGCGATACTGCGCGTTCGGCAGATGCGGGGCGATGACCGGCGCCAGCACGGCGACGATGACCAGGAAGACGAACACCCACAGGCCGATCACCGCGCCGCGGTTCTCGGAAAAGTAGTACCAGAATTCGGTCAGCCGCTGGCCGAGCGTGACGCCCTGGTCGGGAATGGGCACGGGTGTGGTCTGAGCCATGGTCCGCCCCTAATGCCGGATACGCGGGTTGATCAGCCCGTAGAGCAGATCGACCCCGAGATTGACCAGCATGATGATGCCGGCGATGATCAGCAGGCCGCTCTGGATCACCGGATAGTCGCGCCGGAACACCGAATCGACCATCCATTTGCCGATGCCCGGCCACGAGAAGATGGTTTCGGTGAGCACCGCGCCGCCGAGCAGGCTGCCGACCTGCAGGCCGAGCACGGTGACGACGGGGATAAGCGCGTTGCGCAGCCCGTGGTGCACGATGACACGCGCCGGCCCCAGGCCCGTGGCACGCGCGGTGCGCATGTAG
>JAUYMV010000742.1 GCA_030698645.1 Mesorhizobium sp. | reverse complement strand
TCGCGCAGCAGGCGGCGCATTTCCAGCATCGTGCGCGGCATATGATAGTTGTTGGTGACGAGGATGACGCTGTCATAGGCGTGCTGGCGCACCCATTTGGCGCTCTCGGCGGCATTGCCGATGGTGTCGAGCGCGGCATGGTCGATGTCGACGCAGCAATTGAAGAGGCTCCAGTCGCCGCCGGTCGCGGCGCGCAGATCGTCGCGTCCGGCCATGGGATTGACGCCCGAGATCAGCAGCCGCTTGCCCTTGCCGTTCTTCAGGAGGTCGACGGCGGCATCTATGCGCGACTGGCCGCCGGTCAGCACGATGATGGCGTCGGCCGAGACCGGATCGCTCGGCGTCGACAGCGAGCCGACGTGGTTGGCGAAAAAGGCAAATCCGACAGTGAAGGCAAATGTCGCGGCGAGCAGGGCGGCAAGCAGCGCGCGCAACAGCCGAACGCCGCCGCGCGCGACGACGACCGGCGCGGCATCGGCGCCGTCACAATCCTGATGAGTCTGCCCCTTCATCACGCCGCCATGGTTAACCCTGAAATGCCGCGTTGGATAGTGCGCGCAATGCCACCGCGGTCACTCATGCGACTGGCCGACGTCGATGTCGTTCAGGTAGGACACCACGGTGAGGTGCGAGGTCGCAGCAGTCAGCGCCGCGATCAGCAGGACGACGATGGCGACCCCGGCATAGCCTGCCACGCCGATGACGAAATTGCCGAACAGGGCGGTGGCCTGGTCGGCCTCGGGCGTCGCCAGGTTGCGCGACGACCACCATGCAAAAAGCAGGAACACGAGCGTCGCGGCCAAGCCGCCGGCAGCCGCGCCTTTCATGCCCGTGAGCAGGAAGTGGCGGCGGAACTCGGCCGCGATGAAGCTCGATTCGGCGCCGACGAAATGCAGCACCTCGATGACGTGGCCGTTGCCGGCCATGGCGCCGCGCGTCGCGAAGACGACGGTGAGCACGGTCGCCGACAGCATAAGGATGAGGGTCGCCACGCCGATGGTGACCGTGGTGCGCGCCATCGACACCAGGCGGTCGACCCAGGTGCGGTGGTCGTCCAGCGTGGCGCCCGGCACCTCGCTTGCGAGGATGCTGCGCATGGCGGCGAATTCCGGCGGCGTGGCCTCGTCAATGGTCACGATGACAAGGCGCGGCACGGGCAGTTCGTCGATGTCGAGGCCTTCGCCCAGCCAGGGCGAGAGCAGGCGCGCCGTCGCCGCGCGGTCGACGATCTTGGCGCCGCGCACGCCCTTGAAGCCGGCGGCGATCGTCTGCGCTTCGATGAGCGCGGCCTCCATGTCGAGCCCGTCGGCCGGCTTGATCTGGATCGTCGCCTCGCGCGAGATCTGGTTCTGCCAGACCGACGCGGTATCGCGCACCAGCGTCACCGCGCCGAGCGTCAGGCAGGACAGAAACGTCATGATGGCGATGACCAGCACGAGCGCGCGGCCGGCGACGTTCTGCGCCGGGACGATCGGCTTCATGCGCCGCGGCGCGGCCGCGCCGGACTGCGCCCTGCCGCCATCGGCCACGGGCGGGCGTCCGGTCGGCGTTTGTCCCGTCATGGGAACTTCAACCGCGGGCGGAGCCGCGACCGGCGATTGGTTCGTGCGGGATTTTTTCGAGCGCGGCTCAGTCATAGATGTCGAGCCTGCCGCTTGCGAGAATCATGCGCCGCGCGTCGACCTGCTCCATCAGCCCGAGGTCGTGCGTGGCGATGACGACGGCGGTTCCCGAACGGTTGAGCTCGATGAACAGGCGCAGCAGCCGCCGCGCCAGCGGCGGATCGACATTGCCGGTCGGCTCGTCGGCGAGCAGGATTTCCGGCTGCTCGATCAGCGCCCGCGCGATCGCAGCGCGCTGCTTCTCGCCGCCCGACAGGACGGGGGGCAGCACGTGCATGCGTTCGCCGAGGCCGACCCATTTCAGGAGTTCGATGACGTCGTTGCGATAGCTCGACTCGTCGCGGCCGCGCACACGCAAGGGCAGCGCGACGTTCTCGTAGGTCGTCATGTGGTCGAGCAGGCGGAAATCCTGGAAAACGACGCCGATGCGGCGGCGCAGCGACGGCAGTTCACGCTGCGCAATACGGGCGCGGTCCTTGCCGAACACGGTGATCAGGCCGCGCGTCGGCTTCAGCGACATGAACAGAAGGCGCAACAGGGTCGTCTTGCCGGCGCCGGACGGGCCGCTCAGGAACTGGAACGAACGCGGCGGGATGTGGAACGAGATGTCGCGCAGGATTTCCGGTCCCATCCCGTAGCGCAAGCCGACGTTCTCGAAGCGGATCACTCTGTTCATTCCCCGGAATTGGACGCTGGGCGAATTAGGACCATTCGGTTCGCATGGTTAACGGGCAGTTAAATTCGACGGTCGAGGGACCGTTTGGTTGCGATCCATTAACCAATTCCGGCTACCGCTCTCAAGGACCGGAATTCGCGTTTACGCGGGAAGGACGCAGAAAGGCCATGGCAGACCCGTTCACGATGGCCCCGCTGTCCGGCGAAATCATGGCCGGACCGCCGCCCTCGCAAGGCGCGCGCCGGCGCGACGTTGCGCCGCTGGTTTCGGTCGACGCCGATTATGAAACCCTGCCGCGCGCCGTGACGTCGGCCGCCGCGGAAGCGCCGATCGTCTCCGCACCGACCAGGGCGGCTGAAACTCCCCCTCTTGGCATGGACATCCTGCGCGGCGCGGCGCTACCGGCCAGCGGCGCGCTGTCGCGGCATGGCGGGGTCGGCTTCTGGCTGGCCGCAACGATGCTCGTGGCGGGCGCCTTCTGGTTCTCGGGCGGGCATTCGATGGCGCGCCATATGCTGGCGTCGGCAACGGAGAGCGGCGCGCCGCTGCGCGTCGTCGCGCTGGTCTCGCGGGTCGAGGCGATCGGCGGGCGCGACATGCTGTTCGTCGACGGCGAACTCACCGGCAGCGCGGGCTCCACGCATGACCTGATGATCAGCGTCACCGCCAGCAACGGCACGGTCGCGCGCTACAAGTTGGGGACAGGGCCGCAGCCGGCCGAGGGCGGCGGCACATGGCGCTTTTCGAGTCGCCTCGAAGCGCCTAGAAGCGGGGTGAAGTCCGTCTCCGTGACGGTCGTCCCGGAGGGCTAGCCGACATGCCAGTTGTACGCGGCAAGGACATCGAGGTGCTGTTCAGCGCCTCGACCATCGCCCGGCGCAATCTCGAACTCGCCAAGGAAATCGCCGCGCACGAATACACCGACCTGCTGGTCATCTCGGTGCTCAAGGGCTCGTTCATCTTCGCCGCGGACCTGATTCGCGCCATGCACGATGTCGACCTGTCGCCGGAGGTCGAGTTCATCTTCATATCGAGCTATGGCGCCGGCACCACAAGCGGCGAGGTGCGCGTGCTGCGCGACATCGAGAACGACGTCGCCGGGCGCGACGTGCTGTTGATCGACGACATCCTGGAATCGGGCAAGACGCTGTCCTTCGCGCGGAACCTGATGCTCGATCGCGGCGCGAAGAGCTGTTCGATCGCGGTGCTGCTCGACAAGCGCATGCGGCGGCAGACGACGCTCAACGCGGACTATGTCGGCTTCGACTGCCCGGACTATTTCGTCGTCGGCTACGGCATGGACGTCGCGCATGCCTTCCGCGAGTTGCCCTTTGTGGGGATCGTCAAGGGCGACGCGTAAGGGCGAGCCATACGTCCAAGAAAGACGAGGGCAGGGTATCGTCCGGAGCGGCGGAAGCCGGCTTTGCCATCGCTCATGGCGATTCGGCCCGCGCTACTGCATCCGCAGCAGGCGCTCCAGATAGTCCTTCTCGATCTCCGGGCTCAGCGCATTGCCGAGCCTGCGGCGGATGGCTTCGAGGATCTCGCGCGCGCGCTGGACGTCGATTTCGTCGGGGACCTTTACGCTGTCGCCGAAATCCGGGCCGGTGGTGGCGCGCGGACGGCCGAGCGGGTCGCGGTCGGCGTTCTGCTGGCGGCCGCCTTCCTCGCTGCCGCCCTGCTCGCCCTGCATGGCCTGCTGCATCTGCTGCATCATGTCCTGGGCGCCTTCCCGCAGCGCATTCAGAGCGCGGCCCTGCTCGCCGACGGCCTGTTCGCCCTGCGCCTGGCCAAGCGCCTTGCCGGCCTCGCCCATTGCCTCGCCAGCTTCGCCAAAGCCCTTGCCGGGCTGGATGCCCATGCCTTCGAGGCCCTTCATCAGGTCGCCGAGATCGCCCTGCAACTGGCCCTGGCCTTCCTGCATCTGGCGCAGGGCCTCGGCGAGCTGCTCGGCCGTCATGCCTTCGCCGCGCTGGCCCTGTTCGCCCTGCTGGCCTTGCTCTCCCCGCTGCTCGCCACGGTCCTGGCCGCGCTGGCGCTGGCCGCGCTGCATCTGGTCCAGCCGGTGCGTCTCGTTCATCATCTCCTGCTGGCGGCGCATCAGTTCGCCGAGCTTGTCCATCTGCTGGCGCATCTCGCTCTGCTCGCCCTGTCCCTGCTGCTGCTGGGAACGGCCGGCCTGCAGATTGTTCATCATGTCCTGCAACTGGGAGAGCAATTCCTGCGCCTTGTCCTTGGCGCCGGACTTGGCCAGATTCTCGATCTGGTCCATCATCCTTTCGAGGTCGCTCTGGCGCAGCTCCTGGCTGTTCTGCTGCTGCCGCGCCATGTTCGGATCGCGCGCCGCGCGCTCGGCGAACTCGCGCAGGAATTCCTGCATGGCGTCGCGAAGTTCGGCCATCAGCTTTTCGATCTCGGCGTCGCTGGCGTCGTTCTCCAGCGCGTTCTTGAGGGCCTCCTGCGCCTGGCGCAGGCGCTTTTCGGCAGCCGACAGATTGCCGTCCTCGATGCCCAGGGCGATCTCCCAGAGGTAGTCCGCGACCTCGCGAAGCTGGTCGTCGGTCGTCGCCTGCTTCAGGCGGGACTCCGCGCTCTTGATCGCAAGATAGTGCGCGGCGACGGGAATCGTCTCGTCGGGGCGCTGCGTGATGGCATCCATCAGGTCGAGGACGCGGGGCTTGCGGTTGGCGTCGAGCGCCAGAATGCGGCGTTGCTCGACCAGCGCGCGCGCCAGCGGATTGCCAAAGGCGCGCTCCGGCAGGCGGAACGACTTGACCTCGCTCGTCGCCGCTTGGCCGGCGGCGTCCGTCGCGCGCAGCATCACCTCGACCGGAAGGCCGGCCCAGACGTGTTCCGTCAGGTCGCTGGTGGTCTTGGCGGCGCCGTCCTTGGCGTTCTTGCGCGGCAGCGCCAGCGGCATGCCGGGCGCCTCGTAGAGCGGCCTTGCATCGGACGCGGACGGCGTGGCCAGTTCGAAGGAAGCCTCGCCGCTGGCCGCGCCATAGTCGTCGACGATGGCGTAGGCGAGTTCGAGCGCGCCATTCGCGGCGCGCTTCGGATCGGCGAGGAATGCGATCGAAGGGGGCGCGTCGGGGATGATGGAGAAGGCCCATTGGCCAAGTTCCGTCTCGCCGGACTTCAGCGACAGAGAGCCGTCGGTGTCGAGCGTGGCGGCGAACTGCTGCACGCCGGCCCGCGCCGGCTTCGCCGGATCGGCTGCCTCGGGTGCGACCGCGACCATGTCGCCGCCGAGCGGCGCGTAGGCAAGCGTCTCGCTGCCGCTGCCGCCGGTCACGCGCAGCGTCAGTGCGCTGCCTTGCGGTACCACGAAAAGCGGTTCGGCGCGGTTGGCCTCGGCTGTCAGGAAGATCGGCGGCTTGCCGGTATAGGTCGGCGGCGTCACCCAGGCGTCGACGCGCGGCGGGACCGGCGGGGCGCCGGGCGCGGCGCGGAAGGCGTCGCTCATGGTGCCGCCGAGGGGTCCGGCCGAAAAGGCAAAGGCGGTGACCAGCAGAAGCAGCGCCGCGGCGCGCAGTCCCCATGGGTCGCGCTCGGGAACGCCAGTGCGCGGCAGGCCGCTTGACAGATTGCCGAGCCTGTCGGCCATGCGCTTTTGATGTTCGCGCCAGAGCGCCTGCGAAAAGCGATCGTCGGCGCCGGTCAGCCGGTCGGCCTGCACCAGTACCGGCGTATGCTCCAGCGCATTGCTGCGCTCGATGCGGCGGTCGATCTCGGCGCGCGCCGGCCAGCGGAAGAAGCGCAGCGGGTAGAGGGAGGCCAGCGCGGCGAGGGCAAACAAGGCGGCGACCGAGAGGCGCAGCCAGTCCGGCATCAGCCGGAAGGCGCCGAACCAGGACAGGCTGAGAAACAGGCTGGCGATGACGAGCGCCGGAAGGGCGAGGGGCCAGAAGCGCTCGAGCGCCATGACCGTCGTCGTCATGCCGCGCGTGCGCGCCAGCCGCCGCATCAACCCGTTGGTGTTTTCGCCTGCCGCTCTGTCCGCCATCGACCCTTCGACATCCATGCCCGCGTCGGCGACGCGGGCGCTATGCCAAAGGATAGCAGCAAACACGGCGAAGGCGAGGCGGGGCAACAAAACGTGATCGCGGACGGGCGAAAGCGGGATCGCTCGCGCGGCGGATGGCCTCAGAGCCAGTCGGGCAGCGAATCGAGGCCGATCAGCTCCTCATAGCTCGGGCGTGGGCGCACGACATGGAAGCGCGACCCGTCGACGAGCACCTCGGGGATCAGCAGCCGCGTGTTGTAAGTGCCTGATTGCACGGCGCCATAGGCGCCCGCCGTGCCGACCGCGATGAGATCGCCAGCCTTCAGCCGCGGCAGGTCGCGGTCGTGGCCAATATAGTCGCCGGTCTCGCAAACCGGACCGACGATGTCGACGGTGAGCCGCGGCGCGTCAACGGGCGGCACGACCACGGGCCGGATATCATGGAAGGCGTCGTAGAGGGTCGGCCGAATCAGGTCGTTCATCGCGGCGTCGACGATGAGGAAGTTCCTGGCGTCGCCTTCCTTGAGGAAGATGACTTCCGAGACCAGGATGCCGGCATTGCCGGCGATCAGACGTCCGGGCTCGAAGATCACCTTCAGGCCGAGCCTCGTGACGTGCTTGCGGACGATCGCGGCATAGGCGTCGGGCAGCGGCGGCGGGTTGTTGTCGGCGCGGTAGGGAATGCCGAGACCGCCGCCGAGGTCGACATGGGCGATGTCGTGGCCGTCCGCGCGCAGCGTGCCGACCAGTTCGGCCAGGAGCGCGAAGGCGTCGTCGAAGGGCTGCAATTCGGTGATCTGGCTGCCGATATGCATGTCGATCCCGATGGCATGAACGCCGGGCAGTTCGGCGGCGCGCGCGTAGACGGCGCGCGCGCTCTGCCAGGGAATGCCGAACTTGTTCTCGGCCCTGCCGGTGGCGATCTTGCGGTGTGTGCGGGCGTCGACGTCGGGGTTTATCCGCATCGAGATCGGCGCGACCTTGCCGGCTGCGACCGCGCGCGCCGACAGGAGCTCCAGCTCCGGTTCCGACTCCACGTTGAAGCAATGGATGCCGCTTTCGAGCGCGAAATCCATCTCCCGCGCGGTCTTTCCGACGCCCGAGAACATGATCCTGGAGGGCGGAATGCCGGCGGCGAGCGCACGGCGGAGTTCCCCTTCGGAGACGACGTCGGCGCCCGAGCCGAGCTTTGCCAGCGTCTTCAGAACCGCCTGGTTGGAGTTCGCCTTCATCGCATAGCAGACCAGCGAATCAAGCCCGGAGAAGGCTTCCGCGAAGACGCGGTAATGGCGCGTCAGCGTCGCCTTCGAATAGCAGTAGAACGGCGTCCCCACCGCCGCCGCGATCTCGGGCAGGGGGACGTCCTCGGCATGCAGCACGCCGTCGCGATATTCGAAATGGTTCACCTGGGTCGGTTTCCGCTGGCGGGAATCAGTCGATCAGGCCGTCGAGAATGAACGGCCGTTCGGGCACGGCGTTTGACGGTTTTTCCGGCGCGGGCAGACCGGCCTTCTTGGCCGCCTGGCGTTCCTGCTCGTAGCGGACGTCGGCCGGCCGGTCCAGCGCGGCGCGTCGGCCGCAGGCGGAGACGCTGGCCACGGCCAGGACGATCAGGACGGTCAGGAACGGGCGTGCGGACATGAAAACCTCGAACGGAGTTCAGACTATCTAGCGAAGAAACGGCGGCGATGCACCCCCCGTTTCCGCGCAACCGTCACGCCTTCGGCAGGCGCTTGTTCCAGTAGCGGATCTGCTTGCGCACCTCGGCCGGCGCGGTGCCGCCGAAGGAAGTGCGGCTCTTGACCGAGTTGGCGACGGAGAGAACCGAAAAGACGCGGTCGTCGATGGCCGGATGCAGCGTCTTCAGGTCGTCGAGCGACAGCTTTTCGAGCCGCAGCTTCCGCGCTTCCGCCATCGCCACCGCGCGGCCGGTGACGTGGTGGGCGTCGCGGAACGGCAGGCCCGCCTCGCGCACCAGCCAGTCGGCGAGATCGGTGGCGGTCGAGTAGCCGGAGCCTGCGGCCTTCTTCATCGCGTCGGTGTTGATCGTCATGTCGCCGACCATGCCGGTCATGGCGGCAAGCATCAAATCGAGCGTCTCGGCGGCGTCGAACACGGCTTCCTTGTCTTCCTGCATGTCCTTGGAATAGGCGAGCGGCAGACCTTTCATAACCGTCAGCAGACCGACCAGATGGCCGTTGACGCGGCCGGTCTTGGCGCGGACGAGCTCGGCCGCGTCGGGGTTCTTCTTCTGCGGCATGATCGACGAACCGGTCGAATAGGAATCCGACAGGCGCACGAAGCCGAATTGCGGCGTCGACCAGATGACGATCTCCTCGGCCAGCCGCGACAGATGCGTCGCGCAGATGGCGGCGACGGCGAGAAGCTCCAGCGCGTAGTCGCGGTCCGACACGCTGTCGATCGAGTTGCGCGTCGGCTCGCGGAAGCCGAGCGCCGCAGCTGTCATGTGGCGGTCGATCGGAAAGCCCGTGCCGGCGAGCGCGGCCGCGCCGTGCGGGCTCTCGGCGAGGCGCTCGATGGCGTCACGCACGCGGCTCAGATCCCGGCCGAACGTCTCGACATAGGCCATGCAGTGATGGCCGAAGGTGACCGGCTGGGCGGTCGGCAAATGGGTGAAGCCCGGCATGACGGTCGCCGCATGCTCCTCGGCGCGAACCAGGAAAGCGGCGATCAGGCCTTTCAGGGCTTCCGCCGTGCGCGTCAGCTCCGCCTTGACCCAGAGCCGGAAGTCGACGGCGACCTGGTCGTTGCGCGAGCGCGCGGTGTGCAGGCGGCCCGCCGCCGGGCCGATAAGCTCGGCCAGCCGCGACTCGACGTTCATGTGGATGTCCTCGAGCTTCTTCGAGAACTCGAATTTGCCGGCCTCGATCTCTGACAGGATCGTGTTCAGACCGTGAGCGATTTTCTGTTGATCGGCGGCCGTAATGATGCCGGTCTGCGCCAGCATTTCGGAATGCGCGATCGAGCCGCGGATATCCTCCGCATAGAGCTTCCTGTCGAAGCCGATCGAGGCGTTGATGGCTTCCATGATGGCGGCCGGACCCGAGGCAAAGCGTCCGCCCCACATCTGGTTGCTGGCCTTTTTCTCGTTCATGGTGTCTACGGCTCTCCGGAGAATTTTGCAGATGGCGGACGGCAAGAAACTGTTTCCGGGGCTGCGCCCGGTGCTGATCGCGGCGGTGGCGGGCCTCGCCGCCGGCGCGGTGGCGGTATACGTGACTGGCGGGCCGTCTGGCAACAATGCGCCGGCGGTTCCGGTCACGACGTCTTCGGTCGCCGAAGCCGACATCGCCGCCTGCGGCGCCAGGAGCGGAGCGGCCACGGCGCTGGCCGCCGCCGCCACGGGCGAGGTCGCGGCGATGCTGCCGGCCGATCCGCCGCAATCGCTGAAGGGTCTCGCCTTCAACGATCCGTCCGGCCGGCCGACGACACTTGGCGCCATCGGCGGCGGCAAGGTCCTGCTGGTCAATCTGTGGGCGACCTGGTGCGCGCCCTGCCGCGCCGAGATGCCGGCGCTCGACGCGCTGCAGGGGGAGATGGGCGGCGACGCCTTCGAGGTGGTGGCGATAAACGTCGATACCGGCGACGACGCGAAGCCGAAGAAATTCCTCGCCGAGACGAAGATTCAGAACCTCGCCTATTACCGCGACAGCACGCTCGGCGTGTTCAACGAGGTGAAGAAGCGCGGCCTGGCGCTCGGACTGCCGGTGACGCTGCTGGTCGACCGCGACGGCTGCCTGCTCGCCAACATGAACGGGCCGGCGGAGTGGGCGGGGGCGGATGCGCGGAAACTGATCGAAGCGGCGCTGAAGTAGGCCGGGGCCTGTCTAGCGCGTCGGCACCGGGTGCTCGCCCCGATAGTCGTAGAAGCCGCGGCCGGCCTTGCGGCCGAGCCAACCGGCCTCGACATATTTCACCAGCAGCGGGCAGGGGCGGTATTTTGAGTCCGACAGGCCGTCGTGCAGGACCTGCATGATCGACAGGCAGGTGTCGAGGCCGATGAAGTCGGCAAGCTGCAGCGGGCCCATCGGGTGGTTGGCGCCGAGCTTCATGGCGGTGTCGATGCCCTCGACCGAGCCGACGCCCTCGTAGAGCACGTAGATCGCCTCGTTGATCATCGGCAGCAGGATGCGGTTGACGATGAAGGCCGGAAAATCCTCGGCGACCGTGACCGTCTTTTCGAGGCTGTTGACGAAGGCCTTGGCCGTCTCGAACGTGCCATCGGCGGTGGCGATGCCGCGCACCAGCTCGACCAGCTTCATGACCGGCACCGGGTTCATGAAATGTATACCGATGAAGCGCTCCGGCCGGTCCGTGGTGGACGCCATGCGGGTGATCGAGATCGACGAGGTGTTGGTGGCGATGATGGCTTCCGGATTGAGCACCGGACAGAGCTGGGCGAAGATCTTGCGCTTGACGGTCTCGTCCTCGGTGGCCGCCTCGATGACGAGGTCCGCGGCGCCGAGGTCCGCCATCGTCGTGGCCGGCCGGATCCGCCCCAGCGCGCCCGTGCGGATCTTTTCGTCGAGCTTTCCGGAGGCGACCTGGCGGGCCATGTTGCCGCTGATCGTGGCGATGCCGGTCTCGATGCGGTCGGGCGAGATGTCGTGAAGCAGCACCTCGTATCCCGCGAGCGCCGCCACGTGGGCGATGCCGCCTCCCATCTGCCCGGAGCCGATGATGCCGACCGTGCCGATCTTGCCGCTCATTGTCTTATCCCGTTTCCGCCCGCAGTCTTTTTGTGCAGTGCAAAATAAAGGGGCGGGGCGACTTCGTCTACCCCGCCCCCGGCATTAAATACTGCCTGTCCCGAAGCGTCAAAGCGCCTTTTCGAGTTCCGGCAGGATGACGAAGAGATCGCCCACTAGGCCGTAGTCGGCGACCTGGAAGATCGGCGCTTCCTCGTCCTTGTTGATGGCGACGATGACCTTGGAATCCTTCATGCCCGCGAGGTGCTGAATGGCGCCCGAGATGCCGACCGCGATGTAGAGCTGGGGGGCGACGACCTTGCCGGTCTGGCCGACCTGCCAGTCGTTGGG
>JAUYMV010000738.1 GCA_030698645.1 Mesorhizobium sp. | reverse complement strand
GCGGCGCATTTCCGCCAGGCGCCGACGGCCGAACCGGCGGTGAACGCGGTGATGGAAGCAATCGCGCGCGCGATCGGCGGCGGGTTCGAACTGCAGCGCGGCAAATGCGTGGTCGAGCTGCGGCCGGCGGGACATGATAAGGGCGATGCGCTGCGCAGCTTCATGGCGCGCGCGCCGTTTCTCGGCCGGCTGCCACTGGCGATCGGCGACGACCTGACCGACGAGAAGATGTTCGAGGCGGCCAACGAGCTGGGCGGGTCTTCCGTGCGCATCGGGGTCGACCGGCGCGCGACGGCGGCGCGGGGATCGATCGCGTCGCCGTCCGATCTGCGCGCCTGGCTGGGCCTGGTCGCGGCATGAGCGCGCCGTCCGCCTCCTCGCTCGATCTCGGCGTCATCGGCAACGCGGCCATCGCGGCGCTCATCGACGGCAGGGGCAGCCTCGTGTGGATGTGCGCGCCGCGCATGGACGGCGATCCGGTGTTCTGCCGCCTGCTCAAGGGCGAGGCCGCGGATAGCGGCGACTGGAGCATTTCGGTCGAGGACCTCGTCTCGACCGAGCAGCGCTACGTGCGCAACACGGCGGTGATGGAGACGATCTTCACCGATGCGCATGGCAACCGGCTGCGCGTGCGCGATTTCGCGCCGCGCTTCAAATCGGCCGGGCGCATCTACCGGCCGATGACGGTCGTGCGCCTGGTTGAGCCGCTCAGCGGCGCGCCGCGCATGTCGATGGCGGTCAAGCCGATGCACGGCTACGGGGCGCACCCGCCGCAGACGACGCGCGGGTCGGGACACATCCGCTACCTGCTCGGCGACCTGACGCTGCGGCTCACCACCGACGCGCCGGTCGACTATATCGAGCGTGGCGTGCCGTTCGTCGTCGACCGGCCGTATGCCTTCGTGCTGGGGCCCGACGAGCGGCTGCAGCAGACGCCGCTCGCCACGGCGCGGCACTATCTGGAGGAGACGCTCGACTACTGGATCGAATGGGTGCGCTACCTGTCGCTGCCGATCGACTGGCAGGAGGTGGTCATCCGCTCGGCGATCACGCTGAAGCTCTGCTCCAACGAGGAGACCGGCGGCATCGTCGCCGCGCTGACCACCTCGATCCCCGAATATGGCGAGAGCGGCAGGACCTGGGACTACCGCTTCTGCTGGCTGCGCGATTCCTATTTCACCGTGAAGGCGCTGAACCTGCTCGGCGCGACCAAGACGATGGAGGACTATCTCTCCTACGTCACCAACATCGCGGCCGGTTCGCCGGACGGCTATCTGCAGCCGCTGTTCGGCATCGGGCTCGAGCGCCACATCGACGAGAAGACAATGCCGGCGCTGCCCGGCTATCGCGACCTCGGCCCGGTGCGCAG
>JAUYMV010000736.1 GCA_030698645.1 Mesorhizobium sp. | reverse complement strand
AGGCGATGCGATCGCCGCCGACGAGCCGCTGCTGGAACTGGAGACCGACAAGGTCACCGTCGAGGTTCCCGCGCCCGCGGCCGGTACGCTGTCGGAGATCACCGTCAAGGAAGGCGAGACCGTCGGCGTCGGTGCGCTGCTCGGCATGATCGGCGGGGCCTCGAGCGCCAAGTCGGATGCCAGACCTGCCGCGAAGGCTGCGGCGAAGCCCGAGGCAGTTGCCCAGGCCGCCGGCAAGGCCGGCGCCGATACTGGCCAGGAAGCGACTGAAAAAACAGCGGCGGTTGCCGGCGAAGCGCCGGTCGAGGAGCGCAAGATGCCGCCCGCGCCGGCGGCGGCGAAGCTCATCGCGGAATCCAAACTTGCCGTCGATGACATCTCGGGCTCCGGCAAGCGCGGCCAGGTGCTGAAGGGCGACGTGCTCGACGCGATGTCGCGCGGCGCGCCGTCGCAGCCGACCGAAATGCCCGTCGCGGCGCGCGCGCCATCGTCCGGCGACGACGCCTCGCGCGAGGAGCGGGTGAAGATGACCCGCCTGCGCCAGACCATCGCGCGCCGGCTCAAGGAAGCGCAGTCCACCGCAGCGATGCTGACGACGTTCAACGAAGTCGACATGTCGGCGGTCATGGCGATGCGGACCAAATACAAGGACGTCTTCGAGAAGAAGCACGGCGTGAAGCTCGGCTTCATGGGCTTCTTCACCAAGGCGGTGACGCATGCGCTGAAGGAAATCCCGTCGGTCAATGCCGAGATCGACGGCACCGACATCATTTACAAGAACTACGCCCATATCGGCGTCGCGGTGGGCACCGAGAAGGGTCTCGTCGTGCCGGTCGTGCGCGACGCTGACCAGATGTCGATCGCCGAGATCGAGAAGGAGATCGGCCGGCTGGGCATCGCCGCGCGCGACGGCAAGCTCGGCATGGCCGACATGCAGGGCGGCACCTTCACCATCTCGAACGGCGGCGTCTACGGATCGCTGATGTCGACGCCGATTCTCAACGCGCCGCAGTCGGGCATCCTCGGCATGCACAAGATCCAGGACCGGCCGGTGGTCGTCGGCGGGCAGATCGTGATCCGCCCGATGATGTATCTGGCGCTCTCCTACGATCACCGTATCGTCGACGGCAAGGAAGCCGTGACCTTCCTGGTGCGGGTCAAGGAAAGCCTGGAGGATCCGGAGCGGCTGGTGCTGGATCTCTGATCGACGCACGCCAAGGCTGCGCGCGTCATAACGCAGATTGGTGCCGGTCGCGTGTGGGTGCTATCGTGCGCGGCGAAGACATTTCCGCCGCGCCAGGGAGAATGTCATGGAAGCCGCCGCCGCATCGACTGAAATGACCTATCTCGGCTGGAGCGTCGTGCTTCTGATCGTCCACATCGTCGTGCAGACGGTGTCTCTGATGAAGGACACGGGCCTGACCTACATCATGTCCTCGCGCGACGGGGCCAGCGGCATATCGAAACTGACCGATCGGCTCACGCGCGGCCTGCGCAATTTCGTCGAGACCTATGCGGCTTTCGTCGCGCTGGCGCTGGCGCTCGCCGTGACCGGCAAGACGGGGGAGCTCGGCGCCACCGGGGCGTTGCTCTGGTTCTGGGGGCGCGTCGCCTACGTGCCTCTGTTCGCGTTCGGGGTCCCGGTCCTGCGCACCGTCGCCTGGACGGTGTCCATCATCGGGCTGATCCTCATGCTCATAAGACTGATGGGCTGACAGGCGAGCCATGCGTTGCATGTCAAATCCCGCATCGTCCCTGGGCGTGGCCCTCCTTGCCCTCGCGGGCGGCGCCTTCTGCGTGCCGGCTCTCGCCGCCTGCAAGCAGGAACTGGCCGTCTATGCGGAGCCGGACGCCAAATCATCGCTCGAGTTCCGGCCGAGTGGCGCGCCGGCCGCCAGCAACGAGTTCAAGCTCGTGTTCGCCGAAAACGACATCGTGCTCGACGGGATCGTGATGTGGACCGACGGCGTCGCGCGACCGTTCGGAATGCTGATGCACAAATGCCCGGAGGGCGACGTGACCGGTGAGGAACTTGCCGCGTGCACGGTCTGGCAGGGCGTCGTCTATGCGGTTGACGCTGCCGGGAAAGTCGGATTGCTGGCGGCGGAAGGATCGGACGCCGCGGCGCAGCTGGTGTTTCCGGACCTCGGGCCGGCGCTGCGGCAATCGTCGGTCTACGGCATGAGCGGAATCACGAAGCTGCCCTGGGACGCGTTCGCTCTCGCCGGGTGCCAGGAATAGAATTGCCGGCTGAGGCCGGCCGAACTGCAAGGACAGGACCATGAGCTACGACGTCGTTTTCATCGGAACAGGCCCGGGCGGCTATGTCGGCGCCATCAAGGCGGCGCAGCTCGGACTCAGGACCGCGGTTGTCGAGAAGCGCGAGACATTCGGCGGCACCTGCCTGAACGTCGGCTGCATTCCTTCCAAGGCGATGCTGCACGCGACCGAGATGTTCGCCGAGGCCGGCCACAATTTCGAAGCGCTCGGCATCGACATCCCGGCGCCGAAGCTGAACCTCAAGAACATGATGGCGCACAAGGACGCGACCGTGGCGTCGAACGTCAACGGTGTCGCCTTCCTGTTCAAGAAGAACAAGATCGACAGCTTTCGCGGCACGGGTCGCATCAGCGGCCCCGGCAGGATCGCGGTCACCGGCGTGGACGGCAAGGTCACCGATGTGGAGACGAAGAACATCGTCATCGCAACCGGCTCGGACGTTGCCGGCATCCCCGGCGTCAAGGTCGATATCGACGAGACGGTGATCGTGTCGTCGACCGGCGCGCTGTCGCTTGCCAAGGTGCCAGGACATCTGGTGGTCGTTGGCGGCGGCGTGATCGGTCTCGAGATGGGTTCGGTCTGGGCGCGCCTCGGCGCCAAGGTGACGGTGGTCGAGTATCTCGACACGATCCTCGGCGGCATGGACGGCGAGGTCGCCAAGCAATTCCAGCGCATGCTGGCCAAGCAGGGCATGGAGTTCAGGCTCGGCGCCAAGGTGACCGGCGTCGCCAAGGCCAAGAAGGGCGCGACTGTGACGTTCGAGCCGGTCAAGGGCGGCGACGCGGAGACGATCGCGGCCGACGTCGTGCTGATCGCGACGGGAAGGCGGGCCTACACCGATAATCTCGGCCTCGAGGAAGCCGGCGTCGAGATGGAGCGCGGCAAGGTCAAGACGGACGGCCACTACGCGACCAATGTCGCCGGCATCTACGCGATCGGCGATGTCATCGCCGGGCCGATGCTGGCGCACAAGGCCGAGGACGAAGGCATCGCGGTTGCCGAGATCATCGCCGGCCAGGCCGGCCACGTGAACTACGGCGCCATTCCAAGCGTGGTCTACACCAGCCCGGAGATCGCTTCCGTCGGCAAGACCGAGGAGGAGTTGAAGAAGGACGGCATCGACTACAAGGTCGGCAAGTTCCCGTTCACGGCCAATGGCCGGGCGCGGGCGATGCTGCACACCGACGGCTTCGTGAAGATCCTTGCCGACAAGACGACCGACAGGGTGCTGGGGGCGCATATCCTCGGCCATGGCGCCGGCGAGATGATCCATGAACTGACGGTGCTGATGGAGTTTGGTGGCAGCTCGGAGGATCTGGCGCGCACCACGCATGCGCATCCGACGATGTCGGAATCGGTGCGCGAGGCGGCGCTCGCGACCTTCTTCAAGCCGATCCACATGTAGCGTGCGGGTCGAAGCGGGCCGCGAACTTCCGCTCGAACCACCAACGAAAACGGCCCGCCGCGAGGACGGGCCATTTTGCTGTCAGGTCCGCCTTACTGGGCCGGCGCTGCCGGCGGTGTGGTCGGCGTTGCCGGAGCCGGAGCGGGCTCGGCCGGGGCCGGCGTCGCAGCCGGAGGCGTCGCCGGTTCGGTCGTCGCAGCCGGCGGGGTTGCGGGTTCGGCCGGTGCTGCCGGCGCGGGCGCCGATTCAGTGGCCGCCGGGGCGGCTGGCGGCGGGGCGTTCGGGGTGCTGCGTCCGAAGACGAAGAATGCAATGACCGCCAGAACGACGATGATCGCGCCGATCAGCAGCGCCGACGAACCGCCGCCGGACTGCACCACCGTGCGGTTGTCGACGGACCGCTCGTGATCGAGCGGACGGGCCGGATCGAGAGCGGGGTCGGGGCGCGGGTTGGCGCGCGGATCGGGAGAGATAGGATCAACCATTGGCAATTCCTCCGTTGCTGCTTCTGGAGCGACAACGCGGAGGAGCCGAAATAGTTCAAATGCGCGCAACAAATACGGTGCGCGCCCGGCGCAACCGGCCGCGCGGGAACGCAGCCGGCGACCGGCGATGATTACTCGGCTTCGGCAGGAAGCTCGGGCTCGACCGTCTGGTCGACCGGGGCCGGGATGGCGACCGTGCTTGCCGTCGTGGCCATGTCGAGGGTGGCGATCACCGTCGAGGTGGATTGCGCGGTCTTGTCGTGGCCGCATTCCGCCAATGCAGCGGAGGCCAGCAGGCTCATCGATGCCGCGAGTGCCAGAACAATTTTCATCGTCATCTCCTGAACGGTGTCGGATGACATGACGGTAACATCGAGCCGCATCGTCGCCAAATCACGCTTTGCGTGATCGCCGTCAGTCGGCGCGGGTCACCGTGTAGCCGGCCGTGCGCAGGCGCTCGACCAATCCGGCGCTGCCCGGGAGGTGGAGCGCGCCGACCGCGATGAAGGCGCCGCCCCGGTCGATGAAGGCGGCGGCGTTCTTCGCCATGCCGACATTGCGGGCGTTGATCATGGTCTCCTCGAACGCCGAATAGCCGGGCGCATCGGTGTCGTCCGACGGCAGCACCGCCCGGAAGAACGGCCAGAACATGCCCGTCTCGCCGCGTTGGTAGATGACGATCATGGTCTCGATCACATCGTCCATGCGATCGCCGAGCTTCAGCGTGTCGACGAGGCCCTTGACGTGGAACTCCATCGGCAGGGAGGCCATGGCCTCGATCTGGCTTCTTGCCGTTTCGAGGCCGGCGATCGACTTGCCGGCGGCTTTTGCCTGTTCGGCGAGCCGCACGTCGAGCACCGGTGCGCCCTGCGCCTTGCGCGCCAATTCGCAGGCGGGCAGCGCGACCATGGCCGAGAGCACCCACGGCTTCATCTTGCTGACGCTGGCCAGCGGGATGCCGCGTTTGGCGAGCGCCGCTTCGGCGGCCCTGGCGTCGTCCGGCGACATCAGCGAGGCGAGCGTCGTGTCGTCGGTGAACATCATCAGGTCGGGGTTCTTCATGAACTCCGCCATCATGGCGGCTTCGTCGAGAACGTCGGTCGTCTCGATGACCACCGCGGTCGACTGGTCGAAGGCCTTCCGCGCGTCCGGCGTCAGGTCGATGACGCGCGGATCGGTCATGTGCATGGTACCGAAGAGAAAGGAAGGCGCCGTGCCCGCCTTGTCGATCCGCCACAGCAGGCCTTCGCCGTTCGGCGTCCCGTCCGCCTCCGCGCGGATCGAAGCGAGCTTGGCCGGATCGCTCTTCTCGAGCGCCGCCAGCATGTCTGTTCCCGTGCAGGCCGCAGGCGCGCCGTGGGCGGCGTTTCCAACGAACAGCAACGTCGCCAGAAAGGCCAGCAGCAGCAGGATGTTGGCAAGCCCGATCAGCCACAGGGTGGCGGCGGACGCACGATCGGCGATGGCAAGGGCTCTTCTCATGGCCGCCAGCCTAGGGCGAAATAGCGGTTTTTCCGTTAACCGGACCGCGCAAATTGAGGACGGTCCAGCGCGTCAGGCGCGCGGATGGGCGGCGTCGTAGATGTCGAGCAGGCGCGCGGCGTCGACGCCGGTATAGACCTGCGTGGTCGACAGGCTGGCATGGCCGAGCAGTTCCTGGATGGTGCGCAGATCGCCGCCGCGGCCGAGCAGGTGGGTTGCGAAGGAATGGCGCAAGGCGTGCGGCGTCGCCGTGTCGGGCAGGTTGAGCGCCGAGCGCATCTTCTTCATCTCGCGCTGGATGATCGCCGCCTGAAGCGGCCCGCCGCGCGCGCCGCGAAACAGAAGTCCGTGCGCCTCGATGTCGAAGGGGCAGAGCCTGCGGTATTCGGCAATCGCGCGCAGTGCGATCGGCAGCAACGGCACCATGCGCGTCTTGCCGCCCTTGCCGGTGATGCGCAGCACGCTTTCGCGCGGGCCGATCTCGGCGCCGGTCAGGCCGAGCGCTTCCGAGATGCGCAGGCCGGAGCCGTACAGAAGCGTCAGGACGGCGGCGTTGCGCGCGGCGATCCAGGGCTCCTCGGTCAATTGCTCGCCAGCCGAGACGACGCGTCTGGCGTCGGCGGCCGTCAGCGGCTTCGGCAGGGATTTCGGCTGTTTCGGCGCGCGCATGGCGGCGGCGCTGGCGGCGTTGGCCAGGCCGCGTCTCTCCAGGAAGCGCAGAAAGGAGCGGATGCCGGCGAGGCCGCGACCGAGCGTGCGGGCGCCCGCGCCATCGGTGCGGCGCTGCGACAGGAAGGCGCGCAGGTCGGCCGGCTTCAGATTGCCGATGTCGGCGAGACCCGGTGGGCCGCCGCGATGCCCGGTCAGGAATTGCAGGAACTGCCGCGTGTCGCGCTCATAGGCCTCGACGGTCAGCGCCGCCAGACGCCTTTCGCGTGCGAGCATCTTCAGCCAGGCGCCGCGCGCGGCGTGCAGGTCCGGTTTTGCCGAGACGAGGAAGTCGTCCATGCGTTCGCCTTCGTTCGCCCGAATCGCCGGGCTCCCCCATGCTGCCGCAGCCGACGTTAGCAGAGCGTGAATGCGCCGCCGATTGAATTGCGCCGACGCGGGGGCTAGGACTGGCGCAGAGGGCCCGACATGTCGAAACCGCAAAACCCCATCCAGATGGCCGTCATCGGCGCCGCGCACGGCATCAAGGGCGAGCTGCGGGTGAAAAGCTTCACCGGCGACCCGCTGGCGATCGCCGACTACAGCCCGCTCTTCGACGCGGCCGGGCGCGCCTATCATATCGTCGACATCCGCCTGCAGAAGGAGGTCGCCGTCGTCCGCTTCCGGGAGGTCAAGGACCGCAACGCGGCGGAAGCGCTGACTGGGACGGCGCTCTTCGTCGATCGCGACATGCTGCCGGCGGAACTCGACGACGAGGAATTCTACCACGCCGATCTGATGGGGCTCGCCGCCGTCGATCTCGACGGCGCGCCGATCGGCAAGGTGATCGCGGTGCAGAATTTCGGCGGCGGCGACATTCTCGAGATCGCGCGGGAGGGCAGGACCACCGTCCTCGTGCCGTTCACCAAGGCGGCCGTGCCGGAGGTCGACATGACGGCGCGCCAGGTGCGCGTCGACCCGGTTGCGGCCGGGCTGATCGACACCGGCGAAAAGGAAGAGGACGAAAACGAACCCTCGACCGCCGTGGCCCGCCGGCCGCGCGGGCCGAAGACGGCGGGCGGCAACCGGTGAGCTTTCGCGCCAGCGTGCTGACGCTCTATCCGGAAATGTTTCCGGGCGCGCTCGGCCTGTCGCTCGCGGGACGGGCGCTGGAGAGCGGCCTGTGGGCGCTCGAAGCCGTGCAGATCCGCGATTTCGCGACCGACCGCCACCGCACGGTCGACGACACGCCGGCCGGCGGCGGGGCCGGCATGGTGATGCGCGCCGACATTGTCGCCAAGGCGATCGATCATGCGGCGCCCAAAGGCGATCCGCGCCCGAAACTTCTGATGAGCCCGCGCGGAAAACCGCTGACCCAGGCGCGCGTCCGCGAACTGGCGGCCGGACCCGGCGCGGTCATCGTCTGCGGCCGGTTCGAGGGGGTCGACCAACGGGTGATAGACGCGCGGGAGCTAGAGGAGATTTCGATCGGCGACTACATCCTGTCGGGCGGCGAACCGGCGGCGCTGGTGCTGCTCGACGCCGTGGTGCGACTGCTGCCCGGCGTCATGGGCAACGACCAGTCCGGAACGGAGGAGAGTTTTGAAAACGGATTGCTCGAACATCCGCACTACACGCGGCCGCAGGAATGGGAGGGACGACCGGTCCCGGCGGTGCTGACATCGGGTGACCACGGCAAGGTCGCCAAGTGGCGGCGGAAACAGGCGGAGCGGCTGACGGCGGACCGGCGGCCGGACCTGATTTCTCACCCGCTCACGAAATAATAGACCGCCAGCAGCACGCCGACGATGATGACGAAACCACGCAGGATGGTCTGCGGGAGGCGCTTGGCGATCCAGACGCCGTACCAGCCGCCGAGACCGACTGCCGGAATCATGACGGCGGCCTGGGGCCAGGCGACGACGCCGCCCCAGACGAACACGACGATCGCCACCGCCGCGATGACGATCGAAAGCATGTTCTTCAGCGCGTTGAGGCGGTGGTAGTCGCCGCCTTCGGTGAGGCCGAGCGTCGCCAACATCATGACGCCCATGCCGGCGCCGAAGAAGCCGCCATAGATCGAGGTGAAGAACTGCACGACCTTGCCGGCGGGCGAGGAGCCGGCGATCTCCGGCCGCTCGGCGGAACCGGCCGGCTTCAGCCAAGGCCCCGCCGCGAAAAGCGCGGTCGCCGCCAGCAGCAGCCATGGCACGAGCGCACGGAAGGACGGATTGTCGAGCGACAGCAGGAGAAGAGCGCCGGCGAGCGCGCCCGCGGCGGAAATCGCCGCGAGCGCGACAGCGCCGCGCCACATGCGTCGGATGTCGCTCCAGTAGGCGAGCGTCGAGGTGATGTAGCCCGGAAACTGGGTGATCGACGAGGTGGCGTTGGCGGCGATCGGCGGCAGCCCGGCCAGCGTCAGCGCGCCGAAGGTGAGGAACGTGCCGCCGCCGGCGACGGCGTTCACCGCGCCAGCGATCGCGCCGGCGGCAAAAAGCATCAAGGCGTCGAAAAGGGTCAAGGCATCTGTCCGGTTGGCGATTGCCGCCGGTCTAGCCAGTGGGGGCGTTCGCGGCAAGGCACGGCGGCGCTTTGGCAACAGGCCAGGCGTCGCCGCCGGCGTCTCATGACGTGTCGGTGTGATGCACACGCGAAACCGCCATGTCGCCACAGCGCCCGATGCGTGCGGAGCGGCAATAGTCGGATCCGAGGTGATTGACCCTGACCATGGGGCCGCCCTTTCGCAGGACCGACAGCCGGCGTGTGCGCCCGCCCATGATCCGCACGAGGAGCGCCAGCGCCCGCAGCGAACTGGCGAGAGCCATCGCGTCTTCGGCACTGGAGGAATGAATCGGCGCGGCCGGTTCCGCGTCCCCGGGAGCCCGGTCGGGAGCGCGAACGAAGTCGCGAGCGACCGCATCGCCCTGGCGAATGATGGCCAGCACAAGATGCCGAACCGCGTCAGGGGCGCCGGCGGCACGCTCGGCGAGATCGGCGATGGAAAGCAGAAGCGCGACGATGCCGTCGAGCATGCCTTCCGTCGTCGCCATCTGCCTATTCCTCTCCATCGCCTGCCTCCGTATCGCGGGGGGAATTGTCGCCGATGGCGGAGGGGGGTGGACAAAACATAGGGAAAGATTGCTGACAGATGCTGACAAAGTCGGGGAGTAGGGAGTAGGGGAGTGGAGGGGCTTCGCCGCAGTCATCCTGGGTAGGTGTGCCAAGCGATGTGAAAGGCTTTGGGCGAAACGTGGGGAAGGGTGCTCGGCATCCATGTCGTCAAGCGCCGAAGCCGGCGGTGGTGCTCGCGCCTCATGTCCGCCTGCCTCGCGCAGAAAATCACCGCGCGGTGGTGACAACCCTGCCGCGATGGTGTATCGGCACGCGCGGACATCGGGGACAACCTGGGTCCATAACAAAGATCCACGTGAATTCGCCCCTGTTCCGATCAGGAACATAGCCGAGCGGTCAGGAACTGATCGGCAAGCGTCGGGCGCTCTGGCTGGCAAAGAGCAAGAAGAGGTTCCTCCGATGGATATCATCCGTCAGATCGAGGCCGAACAGGCCGCCAAGATCAAAGCCAAGCGCGTTCTTCCCGAATTCCAGCCGGGCGACACCGTCCGCGTCCAGGTCCGCGTCACCGAAGGCACGCGCACCCGCGTACAGGCCTATGAAGGCGTCTGCATCTCGCGCAAGGGCGCCGGGTTCCAGGAGAGCTTCACGGTCCGCAAGATTTCCTACGGCGAAGGCGTCGAGCGCGTCTTCCCGGTCTATTCGCCGATGGTCGAGGGCGTCGAGATCGTGCGCCGCGGCAAGGTGCGCCGCGCCAAGCTCTATTACCTGCGCGACCGTCGCGGCAAGTCGGCCCGCATCGTCGAGAACACCGGCGTGCGCGCCCGCAAGCTGAACGATTCCGAGCGCGATGCGCTGAACGCCGAGAAGGCGCGCATCGAGGCCGAGAAGATCGCCGCCGTCCAGGCGCTGGCCGCCGAAAAGGCCGCGCAGGAGGCAGCCGAGGCGAAGGCCGCCGCGGAAGCCGCGGCCGCCAAGGAAGCCGAGGACAAGGCAGCCGCGGAAGCCGCGGCCGCTGCTCCGGCGGACGAAGCCAAGAGCGAGTAGGCTCGATACGATCGTCGGGGGACGGCAAGGGCGCGGGAGCAACTCCGCGCTCTTTTGCATTGGGGGATTGCCATGGATGAGTTCGAAGAGTTCTACGAGGCCAATCGCCAGAACTGGAACAACCGCGCCGAACTGCATTCAAGCGACGAGACCGGGCGCTACCGGATCGCGCGGGTCCTGGCCGGCGGATCCTCGCTGCACGAGATCGAGGCGCGGGAAATCGGCGATATCGCCGGCAAGGACATCGCTCATCTGCAGTGCCATATCGGCCTGGACACGCTGAGCCTCAAGCATCTCGGCGCCAGGAGCGTCACCGGACTCGACTTCTCCGCGACGGCGCTGAAGGCGGCGCGCAGCTTCGCGGCGCAGGCGGGAACCGAGGCGCGCTTCGTCGAGGCGTCCGTCTACGATGCGCGCCAGGCGCTCGAAGGCGACTTCGACCTCGTCTTCGTCACCTGGGGCACGATCATCTGGATCGACGACATCTTTCGCTGGGGACGCGTCGTGTCGTCGCTGCTGCGCCCGGGCGGCAAGGTCTATCTGCTCGACATGCATCCGCAGCTCGGCCAGTTCGACATCGACGAAGGCTGGCCGAAGCTACGCTTCCCGTGGAAGACCCGCGCCGCCGATCCGATCGTCTTCGATCTCGACTACACCTATACGGGCGATCCCCGGCCGCTGACCCACAGGCGCTTCTACGAATTGATCCATCCGCTGAGCGACGTGATCAACGCGCTGGTGGTAGCCGGCATGTCGGTGGATTTCCTCAACGAGCACGCCGTCGTCGCCTGGGAGGCGTTTCCCGGCATGGAGGAAGTCGGCGAAGACCTCTTCGCGCTGCTGCCCGAGCATCCGAAGATCCCGCTGTCGTTTTCGGTTGGGGCGACGAAGCTCTAGGGACGGCTTGCAAGCCGGCGGCAGCCGGGTAAATTCGGCAATCATTCCATGCCGGCTTTGTACCGGCAGTTCAGGAGCCTGTGATGTCGAAGCTGAATCTTTCCGTTGCCGGCCTGCTGGCCGGGCTGCTCGTATCTGTCGCTGCATTCGCCCAGGCGCTGCCAGATCTCGGCGGCAAGACCGTCGTCGTCGTCACCGAAAACGCCTACCCGCCGCTGCAGTTCGTCGATCCGAAGACCAACCAGCCGATCGGCTGGGAATACGACGCCATGGCCGAGATCGCCAAGCGGCTGAACTTCAAGGTCGAATACCAGAACCTGAGCTGGGACGCGATGATCCCGGCGGTGTCGGAAGGCCAGTACCAGATCGGCATGACCGGCATCACGATCAAGGACGACCGCAAGGAAAAGGTCGACTTCTCCGACCCCTACATGCGTTCGGAGATGTTCATGCTGGTGCGCGGCGACGAAAGCCGCTTTTCCGACGCCAAGAGCTTCGGAGAGTTCGAAGGCGGGCTGGTCGGCGCGCAGGCCGGCACGACGCCGTTCTATGTCGCGGTCTACGACGTGCTCGACGGCAACGAAGCCAATCCGCGCATCAAGCTGTTCGAGACGTTCGGGGCGACCGTCCAGGCGCTCAAGAGCGGCGATGTCGATCTGGTGCTCACCGACGGCACGGCCGGCAAGGGCTATGTCGATGCGTCGAACGGCGGCCTGAAGCTCGTCGGGGACCCGCTCGGGACCGAGGATTTCGGCTTCATCTTCCCGAAGGGGTCGGATCTCGTCGCGCCGGTCAACGCGGCGATCGCTGCCATGAAGGCCGACGGCACGATCGAGGCGCTCAACAAGAAGTGGTTCCTCGACTACAAGATGGGGCAGTGAGCGGCACGACGGCGCCGACCCATCGGCGGACGGCGGCGAGCGAATTCCCTTACTGGCTCGCGGCGTTTGCCTGTCTGGCGCTTGCCGCGGCGATTTTCATCGCGGCAAGCGATCTCTACGCGCAGGTCTTTTCGGCGGTCTCGCGCGGCATCGCGGTAACGGTGCTCGTCACGCTGATCGCGTTCACGCTCGCCTCCGCGCTCGGGCTCGGCCTGGCGCTGATGCAATTGTCCGGCTCGGTCATCCTGCGCCAGACCGCGCGTTTCTATGTCGAGATCATCCGCGGCGTGCCGATCCTGGTGCTTTTGTTCTGGATCGCCTTCGCCGGCGCGCCGGCCTTCGTCGCGGCGTGGAACGCGCTGACCGGACCCCTGCAGGCGGCCGGCTGGTTCGACGCGCTGCAGGTGCGCGACGTCTCGCTGCTGTGGCGGGCGATCATCGCGCTGACGATCGGCTACTCGGCCTTCATCTCCGAGGTCTTCCGCGCCGGCATCCAGTCGGTCGATATTGGCCAGGTGGAGGCGGCCAAGGCGCTCGGCCTGTCGCGCTACCGGCGCTTCCGCCACATCGTGCTGCCGCAGGCGATCCGCACCATCCTGCCGCCGCTCGGCAACGACTTCGTCGCGATGGTGAAGGATTCCTCGCTCGTCTCGGTGCTCGGCGTCGCCGACATCACGCAGATGGGCAAGATCTACGCGGCCGGGTCGTTCCGCTTCTTCGAGACCTATTCGATCGTCGCCTACATCTATCTCCTGCTGACGATCTCGCTGTCGCTGGCGCTGCGCGCGCTGGAGGACCGCATGCGCAAAGGGCGACCGGCATGAGCCACGATGAAAGCGACGCACTGGCGCAGGTCTATGCGGCCAAGAGCGCGTCCGAGCTTGCCGACGCCTATGCCGCCTGGTCGAACGGCTACGACCGCGAGACGGCGGCGCTCGGCTATGCGCTGCCGTTCATCATCGCCGCCTGGGTCGCCCGGCACGTCGCGCCGGCCGATGCGAAGCTGCTCGACGCAGGCTGCGGGACGGGCCTGTCGGGCCCCTATCTTGCCGCTCTCGGCTACGCGCACATCGAAGGGCTCGATATGTCTGAGGACATGCTCGCCCTCGCCAGGGGACGCGGGGTCTATGCCGATCTGCGGCAGGGGAGGCTTGGCGACGTGCTTCCCTGGCCGGACGGTCATTTCACCGCCTTCCTGTCGACCGGCGTCTTCACCGAGGGCCATGCGCCGGCCGCGAGCCTCGACGAACTGGTGCGAATCACACGGCGCGGCGGCTTCGCGGTCTTCACCGTACGCCTGTCCGTGTTGGCCAGCGGCGGCTTCGAGGCCAAGTTCCGCGAACTGGAGCAGGCGGGCCGCTGGCGCGCCGTCGAGGCGAGCCCGCCCTTCCGCGCCTTCGCGGTCGCCGAGCCGGATGTCCTGGTGAAGGCCTTCGTGTTCGAGGTTCTCTGATCTCGCCGAACGGCCTCAGTCGTTGCCGTGACGGGTCCGGTAGCGATCGAGCGCCGCGTCGAACCGTGCGAGATTGTTGGCGGTGTAGCTTTCGAAATCCACGTCCTGCATATCGATGTGCAGTTCCGAGACCATGCCCCACATCGCCTCGCGCAGCGTCGCGGCGCACAGCATGGCGTCATAGGAGCGGCTGATCTCGGGCGCGGGGGGCGCGCCGAAATAGGCCGAAAGCAGCTCCCGGGATTCGGCGTCTGAAAAATCCGCGTTGCCGGCGAGGTTCGCCAGGTCCGACAGCGGCGTGGTGAAGCCGGCATATTCATAGTCGATGAACCAGAGCCGCTCGCCATCGTCGAGAATGTTCTCCGGCATCAGGTCGTTGTGACCGAAGACGACCGGAAGCGGCACCTGCGCGCGCTCCATTTCGTTGCCGAGCTCGACAAAGCCGGCGAGGCGGTCGGCCAAGCGGTGCTCGCCCGCCTTCAGGGTGCGCGCATAGTCGCGGATCACGTGGAACGGCCAGTACATGAAACCGGCGCCCGAGATATGCCTCGGCATGGTTTCATGGAAACGCCGCAGGATGTCCGCGACGCGGCCGATATTGGCGCGCACGGCGGCGCCCGAGCAGGTGACCGCCTCGACATAGGAGCCGACCATCACGCCCGGTCCGGTATGGACGATTTCGGGGCCAAAGCCGGCCCGGTGGGCGGCGCGCGCCACCATCAGTTCGCGTGCGCGGAAGACGTGGTGGAACGGATAGTCGCGGCCGAAACGCACGACATATTTGCGCCCGGCGTCCTCGACGAAGAAGCTGAGATTGCTCAGCCCGCCGGTCATCGGCTTCGGCTCGACCGGGCCGGTCCACAATGGAAGCACCCATACGCGGGTCAGCGCGTCAATCATGCGTAGATGTCCCCGGGCACTGCGCCGCCGTCTCCGCCGGGAGGCGGAAGCGCTCCCGACTGTCACGCCGCGCCGCCGGCTTGTCAACGTATCGGTGGCCTTCCCATAGGCCTCGCGTAATTGTTAAGTCGCGGCATGGCCTTCACCATCCGCCAGCTGCAGTATTTCATCGCCGTCGCCGAGCAGGGTTCGGTCTCGCGCGCGGCGCAGAATCTCTCCATTTCGCAGTCCGCGGTCACCGAGGCGATCAAGGAACTGGAAGGCGATCTCGGCGTCATCCTGTTCGACCGCCATCCGCGCGGCCTGGCGATCACCCACAAGGGCCACCAGTTCCTGCGCCACGCCACCAAGATCCTGGCCGACGTGTCGGACGCCCGGCGGACGTTTTCGGGAGAAGCGGAATCCGCCACCGGGCGGCTTCAGCTCGGCGTCACCTCGCTCGTCGCCGGCTATGTCCTCTCCGATCTTCTGGCGCGCTACCGGCGCGCCTTTCCGGGCGTCGAGGTATCGGCGATCGAGGACAATGGGGACTATCTGGAGCACCTCCTGATCGGCGGCGAGCTCGACGTCGCCGTCATGGTCATCTCCAATTTGCGCGACAGGATGGCGCTGCAGGCCGAAATCCTCGAAGTCTCGCCCTACCGTCTTTGGCTGCCGCTCGGCCACAAGCTTGCCGGCGCCGACAGCATCGGGCTGACCGACATCGCCGCCGAGCCGCTGATCATGCTGACCGTCGACGAAATCGAGGAAAACACCGGCAAGCTGCTGATGGCGCTCGGGGCGCGGCCGCACGTGGCGTTCCGCACACGCTCCGTCGAGGCGGTGCGCAGCCTCGTCGCGACGGGCGCGGGCGTCGCGCTCCTGCCCGACCTCGTCTACCGGCCATGGTCGCTGGAAGGCGACCGCATCGAAAGCCGCGACGTGTCGGGGGCGCTGCCGGTCGTGCAGGTCGGCATGGTGTGGCGGCGCGGCTCCGGCCTGGCGCAGGCCGCGCGCGACTTCATCGGCATCGCGCAGGGGCAGCGAGGCATCCGGGGACGGTGAGGGGACGGTGGCGATTGGTGATGATGCGTCCGACAGGCTGCTGAATCAGAATTGCCAATTCTGTTTCAGCCGATGGGAGCGTCGGCAATGCGGACGAAGCGACCAATCGGTGCTCGTCAAATGAAACGAATGTGCGACGTCGCCGGAGGGCGACTTGTGCCAAAGATGGCTAGCTAACGCCACAAGTGCCGTCGCAATATTCTACATTCAGAAACTCAACCTGTTCTTGCGCATATATAGATGGCAGTTCCTCGAGGCTCTTCAACCAACGGCAGGCATCTTCGGTCCCTCTGGTTTCCATAATTAAGGCAAATGTAGTCAGCTATCCCCACGCAGTTAGTACGCCATGCTTCAAAACATATTGTCGTGCGTCTTCCTTGTTCGACCATTCTTTCAACCAAGGGATACCGTACCGGGAAAATACATCTAATATTCTGATCACAGCGGGTTGAATATCGCCGGTCTCGGGTACATACAACTCCTGCGATTTTTCGCGGTTTTCCCAAGCATCTTGATCACTCGATGTTATGTGAGCCGTCATCAGATTAAAAAAAGTTTCGCAAACAACCAGTGGACCATGCTTTCGTTCGGGTTCCATCTCCTTTTTGATTTCTCGAATCCTGCTCCAATTCACAATGAACATCGGCATGACGTTATATTCGCTCCACCGTTGCGCAACGTGGACTTCGAGATATATTTTCCAATGCTTGTCGGTTGATTTCAGGTAATGCAGCTTTCCCCCTTTCGGCTCGGAAAAACCCAAAAGTGCAATCTCGCGGTAAAGTTCGTCGCAAATCCGGTCGCGGATTTCCTTCGATGTTGGCTTCTCTGTTGTCATCTGCTGAAATCTGACTAATCGCTGATAGAATTGCTGGTTGCTTTCTATGATTTATCAAACCTGCTTCAGGGTAAAGAATCCTACGAACCAGTCCATACCGACTACCTATCCGATCATCGCCACGGAGCGCCGCGACCGAGCTGATTTCGTACCGCCAACCAATGTCCAATTTGGGCTCGAAGCTGCCCTTGACGGTCCGTTCAGCGGGGACTTCTAGACGGTGAATTATGAAACAGAATCATAGTATTCTGCTTCAATGTTTCGTCCCGCGCAGTACGAAGTCCCCCTTACGCCACCGAGCGTCAGGTTCCTGCCGAAGCCGCACGTTCTCGAAACCCGTTTGCCGACCTCGGAGACGATGCTATTCTCATCGGCATGAACCAGCTCTTCCGAAATCCCGAGCTTCGCTCGGCCGAACTTCCGATCACCACGCGGGCCGCCGAGGGGCTGGAGCGTCGGCGCTGGACGGTGGCGGAAACCGAGGCGATGACCCGGGCCGGCATCCTCGACGAGGACGAGCGGTTCGAACTGATCGGCGGGGAGATCGTGCCCATGAATCCGAAGGGCATCCAGCATGAGGTTTTGAAGACTGCCTTGAACCTGCATTTCGCGGCCAATCGACCAGCGGATATCGTGTTCGCACAGGAAACAACCTTCCGCCTCAGCGAGGACAGCTTCGTCGAGCCTGACTTCATTTTCTTCCGCAAGGCCGACGGACTTGCAGCCCTTGATCCCCGCACGGCGCTGCTTGCCGTGGAAATCGCCGATTCAAGCCTGCGATGGGATTTGGGACGCAAGGCTCTCATCTACGCACAGTTCGGCATTCCGGAACTCTGGGTCATCGACGCCGTCAGGCGCGTCACCCATGTGCATCGCGCCCCCCGCCTCGAAGGCTATGCGCAGATAATCCAGGCGGCGGAAGATGAGCCGCTGGTATCGACCTCTGTGCCGGGCCTCGAAGTCAGGCTCGCGCATCTCGAAACGTTCTGACCTCTGCCACGCCCATGCGGCCGCCTACGGAACGGCCGCCTCTTGTCATCGCGACCTATCGATAAAACCGATACCGCCATTCTGATAAATGAATTTGCGATGGCCAACAGACGTGGCACTCTTCAGGCGGGATCACGCCGCCGTTTTGAGAGCGGCCCCGTTCAATGGGAGATATCGACATGAAGTCGTTTCTGAAGACGTGTACGGCCATGACGCTCGCCGTCGCATTCACCGCGCCGGCATTCGCGCAAATCAAGGAAATCGGCGCGGCCGAGGGCCAGGTCAACATCGTTGCATGGCCAGGCTATATCGAGCGCGGCGAAACCGACAAGACATTCGACTGGGTGACCAAGTTCGAGGAAGCCTCGGGCTGCAAGGTCAACGTCAAGACCGCCAACACCTCGGACGAGATGGTGGCGCTGATGAACGAAGGCGGCTTCGACCTGGTTACCGCATCGGGCGACGCGTCGCTGCGCCTCGTGGCCGGGAAGCGCGTGCAGCCCGTCAACGTCGACCTCGTCAAGAGCTGGTCGACGGTCGACGACCGCCTGAAAAACGCGCCCTGGCACACGGTCGACGGCGTGCACTACGGCGTGCCCTACATGTGGGGACCGAACGTGCTGATGTACAACACCAACGTCTTCAAGGAGGCGCCAACCTCCTGGAACGTCGTGTTCGAGGAAATGGACCTGCCGGACGGCAAGACGAACAAGGGTCGCGTGCAGGCCTATGACGGTCCGATCCACGTCGCCGACGCCGCGCAGTATCTGATGCATCACAAGCCGGAACTCGGCATCAAGAGCCCCTACGAGCTGAACGAAGACCAGTACAAGGCCGCGCTCGAACTGCTGCGGGCGCAGCGCAAGCTGGTCGGCCGCTACTGGCACGACGCCTTCATCCAGATGGACGATTTCAAGAACGAAGGCGTGGTCGCTTCGGGATCGTGGCCGTTCCAGGTCAACATCCTGAAGAGCGAGACGCAGCCGGTCGCCTCGACCATTCCGGTCGAGGGCGCCACGGGCTGGGCCGATACGACGATGATGCATGTCGACGCGGCCAATCCGAACTGCGCCTATATGTGGATGGAGCACAGCCTCGCCTCCAACCTGCAGAGCGATCTGTCGGTCTGGTTCGGAGCCAATCCGTCCGTTCCCGCGGCCTGCACCGACGGGCGCGGCATGCAGACCGCCGAAGGCTGCACCGCGAACGGTCTCGATGACTTCGAAAAGATCCACTTCTGGACGACGCCGACGTCGAAGTGCGCCAGCCAGAACGACCAGTGCGTGCCCTACTATCGCTGGGTGTCGGACTACATCGGCGTCATCGGCGGGCGGTGATCGTCTTACCCTCCCCCTTGTGGGGAGGGTCGACGCGAAGCGTCGGCGTGGGGGATATTTGCGCGAGGCACCCCCACCCGCGCCTTCGGCGCGACCTCCCCACAAGGGGGAGGTCGGACGCCGCGCTCTTATGCAAACCATGTTTGGCCAATTCCATGACCCCAGCCGTCTCCTTCTCCAAGGTATCGCGCCATTTCGGCAGTGTGCGCGCTGTCGACGCGGTCGATCTGGAGATCGTCGCCGGCGAGTTCTTCGCAATGCTCGGACCCTCCGGTTCGGGCAAGACGACGTGCCTGCGCCTGATCGCCGGCTTCGAGCAGCCGACGGCCGGCGCCATTTCCATTTTCGGCGATAGCGCGGTCGGCGTGCCGCCCTACCGGCGCAACGTCAACACCGTGTTCCAGGACTACGCGCTGTTTCCGCACCTCAACGTCGCCGACAACGTCGCCTATGGCCTGATGGTCAAGGGGGTCGACAAGGCGGCGCGTCGCAGGGCCGCCGCCGAGGCGCTCGAGATGGTCAAGCTGCCCGGTTACGGCGCGCGGCGCCCGGGCCAGCTCTCCGGCGGCCAGCGCCAGCGCGTCGCGCTGGCGCGAGCG
>JAUYMV010000007.1 GCA_030698645.1 Mesorhizobium sp. | reverse complement strand
GTCGAGCGCCTGGCGCACGTCGAGATAGGACTTGCCGACCGTGATGATGCCGATCTTCGGCGCGGCCCCGCCGGAGTAGATCATCTTGTTCAGGCCGTTGGCGCGGATGAAGGCAGCTCCGGCCGCGCGCTTGAACTCGTGCAGCCGCGCTTCCTGGCCGAGTTGGTCGAGCTCGTGGCGAATGTTAAGCCCGCCGGGCGGCATGTCGAATTCCGGCAGCACGACCTTCACGCGATCGAGCGACACGTCGACCGAGGCCGTCGACTCGATGTTGTCCTTGACGCATTTGATCGCCGTCCACGTGCCGGCGAAGCGCGACATGGCGAAACCGTAGAGACCATAGTCCACGATCTCCTGGACGCCGGCCGGATTGAGGATCGGGATCATGGTGTCGACGAACAGGAACTCCGTCGCATGCGCGTTGGTCGAGGATTCGGCCGTATGGTCGTCGCCCATCAGCGCCAACACGCCGCCATGCTTCGAAGTGCCCGCGAGGTTGGCGTGGCGGAAGACGTCGCCCGAGCGGTCGACGCCGGGACCCTTGCCGTACCAGACCGAAAACACGCCGTCATGCTTGCCTTCGCCGAGAAGCTCGGTCTGCTGCGATCCCCAGCAGGCAGTGGCGGCAAGTTCCTCGTTCAGCCCGGGCTGGAAGACGATGTTCGATTCGGCCAATGCCTGCTTGGCCTTCCAGAGCTGCACATCGAGCCCGCCGAGCGGCGATCCGCGATAGCCGGACACGAAGCCGGCTGTGTCCAGTCCGGCCAGCCGGTCGCGCTCGCGCTGCATCATCAGCATGCGGATGATCGCCTGCGACCCGGACAGGAAGATGCGTTCCTTGGCGAGGTCGAACTTGTCGTCGAGCGAAACATCGTGAAGCGTCATCAACATCCTCCGTCGGGCACCGGCGCTTCGCATGTGGTTGCCCTGCGTAGCCTCCAGTGTTCCCGTCCCGTCCGATCAGGTCAAACGTTTTCGAACGGTCCGGCAAAAAGCGCAATTGCGAGGAGAATCGCGGCCTTGGCGGGACAGGAAATATCGCGCTCCGTCCTCCGAGCGCAACAATCTTAGCCAGGCAAGATCGAACCCGGCGACGGTGGGAAAATGTCAGTCCTGCTTCGGACAGCCAGCTTCGTTGGTGACGTCGAGTTTGCCGCCGGGCCTGCCGACGAGTTCGGGGTTCGGCGTGTAGACGGGGCCGACGACCAGCGGCCGGTCGGGAAGCACGCTCTGGTCGAGCGACGATGTCAGGCTGACCTCGATCGTCTGGCGCGTGCCGCCATCGGGGCCCTCGATCCGGATCGTGGCCGCATAGGGCCTGTCCTTGACGATACAGCGCAGCGGCGGGCTCTCCAGCGTGGTGAAGGCGAGCTTCGGCCAGACCTTCTGGCGCACGACGATCGCCGCGCCGCCATCCGGGTTCTCGAAGGTCGCGACGGCCGTCTGCCCCTCTTCGAGCGGCCCAAGCGGTCTCAGCGTCACCAGATAGGTCGCCGTGGCCACGCGGTAGTTGAAGATGACCATCTTCCCGGAGACCTCGAAAAGCGCGCCCGTCGGAGCTTCATCCCGGCAGCCGGCGGCGCTCAGCGCGAGGCACAGAATCGCGGCCGTGCGCAGGATCAAACTGCTGTCAGCCATGTAGTTCCTCCTTCTGTTCACGATGCCGCCGGTAGTGGCGCTTCGCCTTCTGCCTGTTGCCGCAGACCGTCATGTCGCACCACAGCCGGCTGCCGTTCCGGCTGGCGTCGAGAAAAAGCCAGCCGCAATTCGCGCAGATGCGGATGCGCGCGCGCTTCTCGCGATCCATCAGCGCCAGCGCCGAAAGCGCCACCGCCGCCGAAAAAGGCACGGCATCTGTCGAAGACGTCGTGTGTTCCCAGACCTGTCCCGTCTGGCCTCGCAGCGCATCGGCGCAGGCCGACAGGAACGAGCCCAGAAGCACCGTCTCGACGGCGCCTTCCAGGGCATGGCTGCGAAACAGCGCGTCGGTCGCCTCGCGCAGCGCGATGATTTTTCCACGCGCCGCGTCGGGATCGCCAACGGCGAGCGTCCGGTGACCGAGTTCCTCGGCGCAGAATGTCTCGGCCGCTCCGGCGAAGCGCACGATTTCCGCGCCGTCCTCGAACCGGTCCAAGCGCTTCGCCGGATCGTCGCGCAGAACAACGCTGTTGGCGACATTCAACGCCAGGGCGCCGCCCGAGAATCTGTGTCGTGTCCAGATTGTCTCCATCGAATAATACTAACTGGTAAATTGCCTTTTACAAGTTAGGATGGCCCTCTGATCGTCGTCGCGCCCCGGAACGGCCATGGCCTATCTCCTCCAGCAACTCCTCAACGGCCTGCACATGGGCGCGATCTACGCCCTGCTTGCCTTCGGCTACGCGCTCGGCCACGGCGTCGTCCGGCGCACCAATCTCGCGCATGGCGCCGTGTTCGCCTTCGCCGGCCAGGTGGCGATCCTGGGCGCCGTCTTCGGCTGGCGCATGCTGTGGCTCACCCTGCCGGCGGCGCTCGCTTTCGGGATCGCGCTCGCCTTCGCCTATGCGGCGCTCGTCGGACTGGTCCTGGCGCGACACGTCTTCGCCCCGCTTGCCGACCGGTCGCCGAACACCATCGTCGCCGCCACGCTCGGCGCGGCCCTCGTCCTGATGGAACTCGGCCGTTTGGCGACTCAGACGCAGGACTTCTGGTTGCCGCCCCTGCTCGCCTGGCCGGTCACCTTCTGGAACGCCGGCGACTTCCGCGTCACGCTGACCCTCATCCAGCTGATCGACATCGCAATCATCGCGGCTGCGATCGCGACCGGCGCGCTCTG
>JAUYMV010000731.1 GCA_030698645.1 Mesorhizobium sp. | reverse complement strand
CCGGCGCCGGCCGAAACCGCGGTCAGGCACGCTTCGGATGCAAATCTCGTCGTATCGTCACACTTCAAGAGGGCCGCAATGACAAAGTACAAGCTCGAATACATTTGGCTGGACGGCTATTCGCCTGTGCCCAATCTCCGCGGCAAGACGCAGATCAAGGAATACGACGCATTCCCGTCGCTCGAGCAGCTTCCGCTGTGGGGATTTGACGGCAGTTCGACCATGCAGGCCGAAGGCCGCAGCTCCGACTGTGTGCTGAAGCCCGTCGCCCTCTATCCCGATCCCGCCCGCAAGAATGGCGCGCTGGTCATGTGCGAAGTCATGATGCCCGACGGCGTTACGCCGCACGAGACCAACAAGCGCGCGACGATTCTCGACGACGAAGGCGCCTGGTTCGGCTTCGAGCAGGAGTATTTCTTCTACAAGGACGGGCGCCCGCTCGGTTTCCCGACAGCCGGCTATCCGGCGCCGCAGGGTCCGTACTACACGGGCGTCGGCTATTCGAACGTCGGCGACATCGCCCGCCAGATCGTCGAGGAGCATCTCGATCTCTGCCTCGAGGCTGGCATCAACCATGAAGGCATCAACGCGGAAGTCGCCAAGGGCCAGTGGGAATTCCAGATTTTCGGCAAGGGCTCGAAACGCGCCGCCGACGAAGTCTGGATGGCGCGCTACCTGCTGCAGCGCCTGACCGAGAAATACGGCATCGACATCGAATATCACTGCAAGCCGCTCGGCGACACCGACTGGAACGGCTCGGGCATGCACGCCAACTTCTCGACGACCTATCTGCGTGAAGTGGGAGGCAAGGCCTATTTCGAGGCGCTGATGGCCGCCTTCGAAGAAAATCTGCATGACCATATTGCAGTCTATGGCCCGGACAACGACAAGCGTCTGACCGGCAAGCACGAGACCGCGCCGTGGAACAAGTTCAGCTACGGCGTTGCCGACCGTGGCGCATCGATCCGCGTGCCGCACTCGTTCATCAAGAACGACTACAAGGGCTATCTCGAGGATCGCCGCCCGAACTCACAGGGCGACCCATACCAGATCGCTTCGCAGATCCTGAAGACGATCGCCTCGGTCGATATCGCGGCGACCAAGGTTTCGGCTGCCGCCTGATCAAGCGTACTGTTCACGGCGCGGGCGTTTCGTCCGCGCCGTGACGTTTTCGTCGGGTCTTGCCCGGCGTATCGTGGCCCCGGCATTCCACGAGGTCGAGTAAACGTTTCCCCATCGCGTGTGCCGCCACGCCGAACCGAAATCCCCCAACGAACACCATCGCACGGATTGACGACGCATCGCCCCGGCGCGAAGATCGTCGCCTCCCGGGGGCTTCGACATGCAACGCGCGTTCTTGCTAGCTCTTTTCCTTCAGTCTTCGCTGGCGGCCCATGCCGCCGACAGCGCCTATACGAAGGTGAACTTCGAGGCCGACTGCAAGGCGGTCAGCGAAGACGAGCTCGGCGGTGCGTGGATCTGCAAGGGCTACCGCGAGTGGAAGGAGCATTTCGCCGAAGGCGATCTGCGCCAATCGGCTTTTTACGGCTATCTCGGCCCATGGTTCGACAAGGGCGCGTTCGAGAGCTTTGGCCACTTCAACCATGCCGGCGAAACGATCGAGTGGCGGCTCGCCGGCGGGGTGCCCTTTGCCACGATCCGGCGCTGGTTCGTGCAGGGGGACCTCGACGATTCCGGCGAAGCCGGTGAGGTGCAGGTCCTGGTAGTCTCGAAAGTCGGCCAGAAAGGGAAAGGCGACGCCTGCGTCGTCGGCTATATCGAGGCGACCGCCACGCCCAACGCCAACGCGTTGGCGCGCGAAATCGCCGACACGAAGGCGCGTGATTTTGCCTGCCGACAGGACGAACCGCAATGGTACGGCATCCGCAAGAGCGAGCAACTCGTTGAGATGCGCAATTTCACCGAGTAGCGCGGGCTATTTCCAGACGAAGGCGATCTTTTTCCGGGCCTTCTGATCGAAGATTTCGACGCCTTCCGCGACATCGCGGCCGCCGGCGTTGCCG
>JAUYMV010000729.1 GCA_030698645.1 Mesorhizobium sp. | reverse complement strand
GAGGTCGTCAATCCGAAGGGCAGCCACGCGGTCGCCGTCGGCGTCGACGCGCCGATCAGCGTCGATGTGCGCGGCAGCGTCGGCTATTACTGCGCCGGCATGAACAGCGAGGCGACCATCACCGTGCACGGCTCGGCTGGGCCCGGCGTCGCCGAGAATATGATGTCGGGCACCGTCGTGGTGAAGGGCGACGCCAGCCAGTATGCGGGCGCCACCGGGCGCGGCGGCCTTCTCGTCATCGAGGGCAACGCCTCGTCGCGCTGCGGCATCTCGATGAAGGGCATCGACATCGTCGTGCACGGCTCGATTGGCCACATGTCGGCCTTCATGGCGCAGTCGGGCAATCTGGTGGTGCTGGGCGACGCCGGCGACGCGCTCGGCGACTCCATCTACGAAGCGCGCCTCTTCGTGCGCGGCAAGGTCGCCAGCCTCGGCGCCGACTGCATCGAAAAGGACATGCGCCCCGAGCACATCGCGCTCCTCGAGGACCTGCTCTACCGCGCCGGCGTCTCCGGCGTCGCGCCGCAGGAGTTCACCCGCTACGGCTCCGCGCGCACGCTCTACAACTTCAACATCGACAACGCCGATGCGTATTGAGCGGTCCCTTACGACGGCGGCGGTGATGCCTGCCCCTCACCCTTACCCTCTCCCCGTGAAGAACGGGGAGAGGGGGGCGCCGACGGCGGAGCTCCGTCCTTCTCCCCGTCCCCATACGGGGAGAAGGTGCCGGCAGGCGGATGAGGGGCAGCGCTTAGGTAGCAAGAGGCAGCGTCGAGTGATCAAGGCAACCGCATGACCTACAGAAACCCGCCCACCACGCCGCGCAAGTCCGCCACCTTCGACGACTACACGCTGTCGGAAATCCGCCGCGCCGCGGCGACCGGCATCTATGACATCCGCGGCGGCGGGGCGAAGCGCAAGCTGCCGCATTTCGACGACCTGCTTTTCCTCGGCGCCTCGATCTCGCGCTATCCGCTCGAAGGCTACCGCGAGCGCTGCGACACCTCGGTCGTGCTCGGCGCCCGCCATGCGAAAAAGCCGATCCATTTGAAAATCCCGATCACCATCGCCGGCATGAGCTTCGGCTCGCTGTCCGGCCAGGCCAAGGAGGCGCTTGGCCGCGGCGCCACGATCGCCGGCACGTCGACCACCACCGGCGACGGCGGCATGACGGAGGAGGAGCGCGGCCATTCCGAGACGCTCGTCTACCAGTATCTGCCGTCGCGCTACGGCATGAACCCGCGGGATCTGCGCCGCGCCGACGCCATCGAGATCGTCATCGGCCAGGGCGCCAAGCCCGGCGGCGGCGGCATGCTGCTCGGCCAGAAGATTTCCGACCGCGTCGCCGAGATGCGCACGCTGCCCAAGGGCATCGACCAGCGCTCCGCCTCGCGCCATCCCGACTGGACCGGACCGGACGACCTTGAGATCAAGATCCTGGAACTGCGCGAGATCACCGACTGGGAAAAGCCGATCTACGTCAAGATCGGCGGGGCCCGACCCTATTACGACACCGCGCTCGCCGTGAAGGCGGGCGCCGACGTGGTGGTGCTCGACGGCATGCAGGGCGGCACGGCGGCGACGCAGGAGGTCTTCATCGAACATGTCGGCCAGCCGACGCTCGCCTGCATCCGCCCCGCCGTCCAGGCGCTGCAGGATCTGGGCATGCACCGCAAGGTGCAGCTCATCGTCTCCGGCGGCATCCGCAACGGCGCCGATGTCGCGAAAGCCTTGGCGCTCGGCGCTGACGCGGTGTCGATCGGCACGGCGGCGCTGGTCGCGCTCGGCGACAACGATCCGCACTGGGAGGCGGAATACAACGAGCTCGGCACTACCGCCGGCGCCTATGACGACTGGCACGAGGGCCGCGACCCCGCCGGCATCACCACGCAGGACCCGGAACTGGCGAAGCGCCTCGACCCCGTCACGGCGGGTCGGCGCCTCGCCAACTATCTCAAGGTGATGACGCTGGAAACGCAGACGATCGCGCGTGCGTGCGGCAAGAATCACGTGCACAATCTGGAGCCCGAGGATCTCGTCGCGCTGACGCTCGAAGCCGCCGCCATGGCGCAGGTGCCGCTGGCGGGGACGAACTGGATCCCGGGGAAGGGGGGACTTTAGGCCGCTGGAAACGACGGGGAAGGGGAATTTCGACGCGTTCGGCCGCAAGTAACCCCTCACCGGCCCTTCGGGCCACCTTTCCCCCTGCCCGGGGGAGAGGAAACGCGGAGACGCTGGCGCCCTTCCTCCCCATCGAACGTGGGAGAGGTGCCCCGAAGGACCGGAGTGGGGGTCGACCCGCGAGCGAAGCGGTCGACGGACGAGTTGGAGTGACGTGAAGACGGCCGGCGAGCCTGGCGCTTTCCTCTCCCCCGTCGAACGGGGGAGAGGTGGCCCGAAGGGCCGGTGAGGGGGTCGACCTCGTTGAACGAAGCGGGCGCCGACGATTGCATGAAGGTCAAATCATAAGGGGAACAAATGGCCACCGACCTCGCACAATTCGCCAAGAAGAACGGCGTCAAATATTTTATGATTTCCTACACCGACCTGTTTTCCGGCCAGCGCGCCAAGCTGGTGCCGGCGCAGGCGATCGGCGACATGCAGAAGGACGGCGCGGGCTTTGCCGGCTTCGCCACCTGGCTGGACCTGACGCCGGCGCATCCCGACATGCTGGCGGTGCCCGACACGTCCTCGGTCATCCAGCTGCCTTGGAAGCCCGAGGTCGCCTGGGTCGCCGCCGACTGTATCATGGACGACAAGTCCGTCGCCCAGGCGCCGCGCAACACGCTGAAGCGGCTGGTCGACGAGGCGGCGTCGGAAGGCATGCGCGTCAAGACCGGCGTCGAGGCCGAGTTCTTCCTGATCTCGCCCGACGGAAGCAAGATTTCGGACGACTACGACACGGCGTCAAAACCCTGCTACGACCAGCAGGCCGTGATGCGCCGCTACGACGTCATCGCCGAGATCTGCGACCACATGCTGGCGCTCGGCTGGGGGCCGTACCAGAACGACCACGAGGACGCCAACGGCCAGTTCGAGATGAACTGGGCCTTCGACGACGTGCTGGCCACCGCCGACAAGCACTCCTTCTTCAAGTTCATGGTCAAGTCGGTCGCCGAGAAGCACGGCCTGCGCGCCACCTTCATGCCGAAGCCGTTCCAGGGCCTCACCGGCAATGGCTGTCATGCGCATATCTCGGTCTGGGACAAGGCCGGCAAGACCAACGTCTTCGCCGACGACAAGATGGAGCTCGGCCTTTCCGCCAAGGGCCGGAACTTCCTCGGCGGCATCATGAAACATGCCTCCGCGCTCGCCGCCATCACCAACCCGACGGTCAATTCCTACAAGCGCATCAACGCGCCGCGCACTATTTCCGGCGCCACCTGGGCGCCCAACACGGTGACCTGGACCGGCAACAACCGCACCCACATGGTGCGCGTGCCGGGTCCCGGCCGCTTCGAGCTGCGCCTGCCCGACGGCGCCGCCAACCCCTATCTCCTCCAGGCCGTCATCATCGCCGCCGGGCTGGACGGCATCCGCTCCAAGGCCGATCCCGGCAAGCGCTACGACATCGACATGTACCAGCATGGTCACACCGTGAAGGGCGCGCCGAGACTGCCGCTCAACCTGCTCGACGCGCTGCGCGAGTTCGACAAGGACAAGTCGCTGAAGGCCGCGATGGGCGAGGAGTTTTCCGCCGCCTACCTCAAGCTCAAGCACCAGGAGTGGAATTCCTACGCCTCGCATTTCACGCAATGGGAGCGCGACAATACGCTGGACATCTGACCCGTAAGCACCCCTATGTGCCGTGTGGCGCGCAGGCCATGCATGGGGCGGAAACGATGATGAACACGCCAGCCGGCTGGTACGAGCGTCGCGACTATCCGCGCGGCGTCCTCAGGCTGCGCGAGCCGGCGGTGCATCCCTATTTCCAGTCCAACATCTGGTTCGTGCCGGGCCGCGACTGCGACCTGCTGGTCGACAGCGGCATGGGCCTGGTTCCGCTTACGCCGGAATTGCCGCTGACGGACGGAAAACCGCTGATCGCGGTGGCGACGCATGTTCATGTCGACCATGTCGGCGCCCTGCACGAGTTCACGCTGCGCGCCGGGCCTGCGGTGGAGGCGGCGCATTTCCGCAGCATGGACGATGCCGCCACCTTCGCCGAGGAGTTCCGCGCGCTCGACGCGCCGGTCAGCACGCCGCCCTATGCGGGCTGGGACGCGAAGGCCTACGCCATCCCGCCCGCGCCGCTCAGCCGGCTGCTTAACGAGGGCGACCTGCTCGACCTCGGCGACTGCACCTTCCGAGTGCTGCATCTGCCCGGCCATTCGCCCGGCTGCCTCGGCCTCATCGACACGGCCGACGGCACCTTCTTCTCCGGCGACGCCATCTATGACGACGAGCTGCTCGACGATCTTCCCGGCTCCGACCGCGCCGCCTATCGCGCAACCATGACGCGGCTACTGACGCTCGACGTCTCCATCGTGCATGGCGGCCATGGCGAGAGTTTCGGCCAGGCGCGCCTGCGCGAGATCGCGCAGGCCTATCTGGACGCGACCGCGCCCTGACGCCGGCGCACCGGCACAAAGGGCGTCCACGGGTGGCGCCCGGGACGGCCCTGCGCTAGGAGACGGGCCCGTGCTCGAAACGGCATCTTCGGACGATCGCGGTCGCGTGTGTTTCGTCCGCCGTCCGCTTCCCCGACGCTACAAAGGTTCGCCTTCATGCTGCACGTTCACGCCTCGGGCGACCCGCAATCGCCGGCCATCGTCTTTCTCCACGCCTTGGCGACCAGCAGTTGGATGTGGCAGGAGCAGACCGCCCTTCTGCCGGACTTCCGCTGCCTGTGCGTCGATCTGCCCGGCCACGGCCTGAGCAACGCCATTGCCTGGCGCTCCTTCGATGACGCGGCCGACCAGATCGCCGACGTCATCCGCGCGCGGTCGCCGAACGGCCGTGCGCATGTCGTCGGCCTGTCGCTTGGCTCCTATGTCGGACTGACGCTGATATCGCGCCACGCCGACTGCGTCGACCGCGCCGTGCTGAGCGGCCTCAACGTGCTGCCCTTGCCGCATCTCTGGCTCATGGACGCGCTCGGCTACGTCATGGCGCCGCTCCTCAAGACCGGCTTCGGCGCCAGGATGAACGCCAAAGCGCTCAACATCCCCGAGGATAGGGTCGAGGCCTATCGCCAGTCGCTGCGCCAAGTCGCCACGCGGGCCTTCATCGATGCCGGCCACGAAGCGAGCCGGTTCGCGATGCCCGCCAATCTCGCCAGCGTCGCCACGCCGACGTTGCTTCTGGCCGGGCAGAACGAACACGCCCTCATCCACGACTCCATGGCCGCCTTGCGCGCCACGCTGCCCGACGCGACCGCGCGCTGGGCGCCGAATGCCGGCCATGGCTGGCCAGGCGAACTGCCGGAGCTGTTTTCCGCCACCGTCCGGGCCTGGTGCCTCGGCGCTTCGCTGCCGCCGAAATTGCTCTCCGCGCGGACGCCGCAACCGGTATAGGCTCGCCGGCATCTCATCGACCGTGTCGCCGGCTCGCCATTCGGACCCCCATGTTCACGCTCGCCCAGATCCAGACATTCGCCCAGGAGGTCCGCAAGAGCCGCTTCCTCGCCATGGCCGGCCCGGTTGCGAGCGAGGCCGAGGCGAAGGCGTTCATCGCCGCGCATTCCGATCCGCGCGCGACACACAATTGCTGGGCGTGGCGGATCGGCCAGGACTACCGCTTCCACGACGACGGCGAACCCGGCGGTACCGCCGGCAAGCCGATCCTACTCGCCATCGACGGGCATACGCTCGACAACACCGCCGTCCTCGTCACGCGCTGGTTCGGCGGCATCCTGCTCGGCAGCGGCGGCCTGATGCGCGCCTATGGCGGCACGGCGGCGAAGTGCCTCGACGCGGCGGCGAAGATCCCCGTCGTCGTCACGGTCGAGGCGAGTGTCGCCTGCTCCTTCCGCGATCTGCCGATCCTCAAGGCGCGGCTGCTGGCCATCGCCGACGTGCGCATTGCCGCCGAGACCTTCACCGCCACCGGCGCCTCGCTCGTCGTCGTGTTGCCCGCCGCCGACGCACCCGCCATCGCGCGCATGCTGACCGACATCACCCGGGGTCAGGCGCAGGTCACGATGCCGGACTGAGCGCCCGGTCAGGCCTGCTTCGGGCGCCTGCGCGTGCGGCGCGGCTTGCGGCGCACGACCTCCAGCGCGTCTGCCAGTCTCTCCTCGTCGGACTGTTCCGGCCATTTCGCGATTCGCGCCGCCGACCGCTCGGCCCATTCGTCGACGAGGTCGGCGAAGGACGACAGGAAATCGTGCATGATCGCGCGGTGCACCACATGGCGCTGGAACGGGGCGCGGCCCTCCAGATACTCGTCGCGGATGCGGTTGGCCGTGTCGAGCATGCCGCCGATGTCGTCGCGCACCTGGTCGAGGGTCCGGGCGAGGTCCTCGTCGCGACCGTATGGCGCGAACATCACGCGCAGCAGTCCTTCGAACTCCAGTTGAGGGGGCTTCGTGGCCGGCTCCGCCAGCCAGCGGGCGAGTTCCGCGCGCCCGGCCTCGGTGATGCTGTAGACGGTGCGCGCGCGCTTGCCGGTCGCCTCCGTGTCGGCGGTCGCCAGCCCCCGCTCGACCAGCCGCTTCGGCTCGGCATAGACCTGGCTTTCGGCGCGCGGGAAGAAAAAGGTCACGTTGCGCCGCATCTGGGCGGCGAGGTCGTACATCGTCCAAGGCTGCAGGGCGAGCTGGCCGAGGATGGCGTAGGAGGTGGTCGTCAGCGTCATGAAGATTCCTGTTTACTCCGAAACAGAGTAATGCCATACTCCGAAATGGAGTATATAGATACTCTGGTTCGGATCATAGGGGAGAATCAGCATGCGCGAAATGCCAACTTTCCTTCTCGTTCACGGTTCATGGCACGGCCCGTGGTGTTGGGACCTTTTACGGCCTGCCCTGGAGCGCCGGGGCTACGGGTCCGTGACTATCGACCTTCCGTCGTGCGGCGCCGATCCGGCCAGGCTCGGCACGCTCGCCGACGACGCAGCCACCGTGAGCGCGGCCGCCGCGGCGATCCCGGGCGATGTCGTCGTGGTCGGTCATTCCTATGGCGGCGCCGTCATCACCGAGGCGACCTACGGGCCAAATGTCCGGCGGCTGGTCTACCTCGGCGCCTTCATGCCGGACACCGGCCGCACCTTCGTGTCCTACCTGCCGCCGGGTGACTTCCCGCCTTATGTCGGCCTGCGCGACGATGGCAGTTCCGCCGTCCCGGACGGTCAGAGCGTACCTGCCTTCTACGCCGATTGCGACCCCGGCCTCGCCAACTGGGCGACCGGGCAGTTGCGGCTGCAGTCGCAGCGGATCTTCGGCCATCCCATCACGACGGCGGCGTGGCGGTCACTGCCGTCCACCTATCTGGTGCTGACCCAGGACAACGCCCTGCCCCCCGATTTCCAGCGCATGTTCGCGGCGCAGGCGTCCGAAGTCCGCGAATTCGTCAGCTCGCATTCGCCATTCCTGTCGCGTCCCGACGATCTCGCGGAACTCCTGATCTCGATCGCCGCAGGCAAGGTCGAGATGAAGCGGACCGGCTGATCGCCCGTGCGGTGCTCGATGCGGCCGGCGCTTTGGCCGCATCGATTTTGCTTTACAAAGGACAGCGACGGCGCATTCATCCTCGCGTTCGACGCGAGGTATGAGACATGTCCTTCGAAACCTGGTTCGCCTTCGCGGCGGCGTCCTCGATCCTGCTGGTCATCCCGGGGCCGACGGTGCTGCTCGTCGTCTCCTACGCGCTCGGCCAGGGCTGGCGCACGGCGCTGCCGATGGCGGCCGGCGTGGCGCTCGGCGATTTCACGGCGATGACGCTGTCGATGCTCGGCATCGGCGCGCTGCTGGCAGCTTCCGCCACCGTGTTCACCGCGCTGAAATGGATCGGCGCCGCCTATCTGATCTGGCTCGGCATAAAACTCTTCCGCGCCGGCGGCGCGCTCGACGCCGCGCCGCGCACCGATGCGGCGAGCGCCGCGAAGATGCTCGGCCACGCCTGGCTGGTGACCGCGCTTAACCCGAAGAGCATCACCTTCTTCGTCGCCTTCCTGCCGCAGTTCCTCGACCGACACGCCGATTTCTGGACGCAGATGATCGTCTTCGAGGCGACCTTCCTGGTGCTCGCCTTCACGAACGCCTTCGGCTACGCGCTGGTCGCGTCGCGCGCGCGCGCCATCGTGCGCAACCCCCGCGCGGTCCGCATCTTCAACCGCACCGGCGGCACGCTGCTGATCGGCGCGGGCGTCGCGACCGCCGCGATGCGCTCGGGCAACTAGACCGGATGACAGGCATGATCACAGACGCACTCGGACTTGAACTCAGCGGCGCGACCGCCGCCGCGGCGGCGCATTACGAGCGCGGCCTGCGCCAGTTGCAGACCTTTACCGGCGATCCGGTGGCGTCCGCCGACGCGGCGATCGCCGAGGCGCCGGACTTCGTCATGGCGCGGATGCTGAAGGCCTGGCTGTTCGGCCTGTCGACCGATGTCGCCGCCATGGCGGTGGTGCGCGACGAGCTTGCCGCGGTGCGCGGCCTGCCGATGACGGCGCGCGAGGCCGGCCATGTCCGGGCCGCCGAGGCACTCGCCGCCGGCGGCTGGAACCGCGCCGGAGCGCTGCTCGCCGCCGTCTCCGCCGATCATCCACGCGACGCTCTGGCGCTGCAGGCCGGCCACCAGGTCGATTTCTTCACCGGCAACGCGCCCATGCTGCGCGACCGCGTCGCCGCCGCGCTGCCGGCCTGGGACGCGGCCATGCCCGGCTACCACGCGATGCTCTCGGCGCACGCCTTCGGCCTCGAGGAAACCGGCGACTACGCCGCCGCCGAGCGCGAGGGACGCCGCGCCGTCGAACTCGAGCCGCGCGATGGCTGGGGCCAGCACGCTGTCGCCCATGTCATGGAGATGCAGAGCCGCCAGGCCGACGGCATCGCCTGGATGCGCGCCGCGCCGGAGAACTGGTCGACCGAGAGTTTCCTCCAGGTGCACAATTGGTGGCACCTCGCGCTGTTCCACTACGATCTCGGCGACACCGACGAGATCTTTTCGCTCTATGACGGCCCGATCTACGGCGACCGCTCGACCATCGCGCTCAACATGGTCGATGCCTCGGCGCTGCTCTGGCGGCTGCATCTCGGCGGCACGGACGCCGGCGCGCGCTGGCAGCCGCTCGCCGACAACTGGACGCCGCTCGCCACCGCCGGCAACTACGCCTTCAACGACATGCACGCGATGATGGCGTTTGCCGGCGCCGGGCGGTGGAGCGCCATCGACACGCTGCTTGGCACCCAGCGCGAGATCATGGCGGCCGGCGGCGACAATGCCGGCTTCACGCGCGATATTGGCCATCCCGCCAGCCTCGCCATCAAGGCCTTCGCCGAGGGCGATTACGCCACAACCACAAAACTCCTCGCGCCGCTCCGCCCCATCGCTCATCGCTTCGGCGGCAGCCACGCCCAGCGCGACGTGATCGACCTGACCCTGATCGAAGCCGCGATCCGCTCCGGCGACGCCGCGCTGGCGACCCAGCTCACCACCGCCCGCGCCCACGCCCGCCCCGACAGCCCGCTCTCGCACCTCTTCGTGCGGCGGGCGGAAGCGGTGGCGGCGGCAGGGTAGGGGTGCGACGCCCTACCTCCCCCTTGTGGGGAGGTCGACGCGAAGCGTCGGGTGGGGGTCGCGAGCGTCAGCGAGCACCAAAGACTCCGCGCCAACATACCCCCACCCGGCCTGCCGGCAACCCTCCCCACAAGGGGGAGGGTTACGCCTCTCCCGGCAATCGTCGGCGCCAATCCCCCTCACCGGCTCGCTTACGGCGGCTTTGCCGCCGGGCTCGCCACCTCTCCCCCACTTCGTAGGGGGTGAGGTGCCGGTTCGCCGAAGGCGAATTCGTCATGCCAGTGGCATGACGAAAGGCACCGAACGGGCGGGAGCTGCCGAAGGCAGCGGGTCCCGCCCCGGAATGTGGCCCGGCGCAGCGAGGCGGTGAGGGGGCTCTTCGCGTTTCGTTTCGGGGACAAGGACGAGCGAGATACATGGCTCGCCCTGCCACCAAGCCCTCCCCTTTTGTCACCAGCTGTCAGCAATCTTCCGCAACCTTTGTGCACACCCCCACCGGCCTCGGCGACAATGTCTGCCACGAAACGGAGGCAGGGCATGGACCGGACAAGGCAGATCGCGACCACGCAGGACCTGCTCGACCGCATCGTCGCGCTCCTCCTGTCGCTCGCCGATCTGGCCGAACGTGCCGCCGGCGCGCCCGACGCGCGGCGGCGCCTGGCGCTCGCCATCATCCGCACGGGCGAAGCCGTTACGCGCGACGCCTTCTGTGTCTCCGGCAGCGCCCCGAGGCTCGGGATGGTGGCCGATGGACGCGCCGTGCCCACCCCAGCCGGCTCCACCCCTGGCGATGGCCCCGAAGACGCGCTGGCGCTTGCCGCCGCGCTCCGGGCGCTCGCGTTCCTTGTCGCAGTGATGGCCAGGCACCATCGCCGCCTGATGGCGCTGACGACGGGTCAGGGTCGGGCGATGAGCATCGACGAGAACAGCCTCCGAGGCCACGGCGACATCCCGTATCTTCCCGCCGCGGCCGTCCCGCCGCTCCAATGGCATGACACGTCGTAAACCCATCCGGCTTCCTGAACCGGTCCCATATTCGCTGGCGCGACCTCGCCGGCAACGTCCTTGCGCGGACGTCATCCCGGAGGCCGAAGGCCATCCGGGAGGACGAACGCGGTAGGCCTTCCCTGCTCCCCCACTCGCCATTCGCCACTCGCAATATCTCTCCCCCCACCCTTGGCGGCCGCTCTGTTCTGCATTAGTTCTGTCGGCTTGACGCACCCGATCGCCCCCGCCGCCACGACCGTGCCCGCCACGCTGCCCGAGCCCTTCGCCAAATGGTTCGCGAGTCGCGGCTGGACCCCGCGTACGCATCAGCTCGAGCTGCTGGCCAGGGCGCAGGCGGGCGCCTCGATGCTGCTCATCGCGCCGACCGGCGCCGGCAAGACGCTCGCCGGCTTCCTGCCGTCGCTGGTCGACCTTGCCGCCCGGCCGAAGCGCAAGCCCGGCCAGCCCTTCCAGGGCGTCCACACGCTCTACATCTCGCCGCTCAAGGCGCTCGCCGTCGACATCGAGCGCAATCTCGGCAAGCCGGTCGCCGAGATGAAGCTGCCGATCGCCATCGAGACGCGCACCGGCGACACGCCGGCCCACAAGCGCCAGCGCCAGAAGCTCAACCCGCCAGACATATTGCTGACGACGCCCGAGCAGCTTGCTCTCCTCATCTCGCACAAGGATGCCGAGCGTTTCTTCGCCGGCCTGCGCTACGTCGTCCTCGACGAGTTGCACTCGCTGGTGATCTCCAAGCGCGGCCATCTGCTGGCCCTTGGCCTCGCACGCCTGCGCCGGCTTCAGCCGGGCCTGCGGACGATCGGCCTGTCGGCGACCGTCGCCGAGCCGGACCAGCTTCGCCGCTGGCTGGTACCGCAGAATCCGCCGGGCGATCTCGCTGGCCTGATTACGGTCGAGGGTGGCGCCAAGCCCGAGATCAGCATCCTCGACTCCGAGGAGCGCGTCCCATGGTCGGGCCATTCGGCGCGCTATGCGATCCCCGAGGTCTACGACCAGATCCGCCGCCACCGCACCACGCTGCTCTTCGTCAACACGCGCAGCCAGGCCGAGATGCTGTTCCAGGAACTCTGGCACGTCAACGAGGACAATCTGCCGATCGCCCTCCACCACGGCTCGCTCGACGCCAGCCAGCGCCGCAAGGTCGAGAAGGCCATGGAGGGCAACGAACTGCGCGCCATCGTCGCCACCTCGACGCTCGATCTCGGCATCGACTGGGGCGACGTTGACCTCGTCGTCCATGTCGGCGCGCCGAAGGGCGCCAGCCGGCTCGCCCAGCGTATCGGCCGCTCCAACCACCGCATGGACGAGCCGTCCAAGGCGATCCTGGTGCCGGCCAACCGCTTCGAGGTGATGGAGTGCCGCGCCGCGCTCGAGGCCAATTATCTCGGCGCCCAGGACACGCCGCCGCTGGTCGACGGATCGCTCGACGTGCTGGCGCAGCATGTGCTGGGCGCGGCCTGCGCAGAACCCTTCGCGCCCGACGAGCTGTTCGAGGAAATCCGCACCGCCGCCCCCTATGCGGCCCTCGACCGCGACACCTTCGACCGCATCGTCCAGTTCGTCGCCACCGGCGGCTATGCGCTGCGCACCTATGAGCGCTATGCCCGCATAAAGCTCACAAGGGAAGGCAAATGGCGCGTGACGCATCCGCGCGTCGCGCAACAGTACCGGCTGAACGTCGGCACCATCGTCGAGGCGCCCATGCTGAACGTGCGCTATGTCCGCCAGGGCAGGGGCATGGTCGCGCGCGGCGGCCCGACGCTGGGCAAGATCGAGGAAGGTTTTCTGGAAACGATCGCACCGGGCGACACCTTCCTGTTTTCCGGCAAGGTGCTGCGCTTCGAAGGCATCCGCGAGAACGAGTGCTTCGTCTCCAACGCCACGGGTCAGGACGCGAAGATCCCAGTCTATGCCGGCGGCAAGTTCCCGCTCTCCACCTATCTCGCCGACGAGGTGCGCGGCATGCTGGCCGACCCCGCGCGCTGGCGGAACCTGCCCGATCAGGTGGCGGACTGGCTGCGCCTGCAGCGCGACAAGTCCGCTTTGCCCAAACGCGGCGATCTTCTGGTCGAGACCTTTCCGCGCGGCGACCGCTTCTACATGGTCGCCTATCCCTTCGAGGGGCGGCTGGCGCACCAGACGCTCGGCATGCTGCTCACACGGCGGCTGGAGCGCATCGGCGCCGAGCCGCTCGGCTTCGTCGCGTCGGATTACGCCATCGCGGTATGGGGGATGCGCGACATGGGGGCAATGATCCGCCGCCGCGCGATGACGCTTGCCGACCTCTTCGACGAGGACATGCTGGGCGACGATCTCGACGCGTGGCTCGCCGAAAGCTGGCTCCTGAAGCGCACCTTCCGCAACTGCGCCGTCATCGCCGGGCTGATCGAGAAGCGCCATCCCGGCCAGGAGAAATCCGGCCGCCAGGTTACCGTCTCCGCCGATCTCATCTACGATGTTCTGCGGGCGCATGAGCCCGACCACATCCTGCTGCGCGCCACGCGGGCCGATGCCGCCACCGGGCTGCTCGACGTCAGGCGGCTGGCCGAAATGCTGTCGCGCATCCGCGGTCGAATCATGCATAAGGATCTCGAGCGCATCTCGCCCTTGGCCGTTCCGGTCATGCTCGACATCGGCAAGGAGCGCGTCAACGGCGGCGCCGCCGACGCGCTCCTCAGGGAAAGCGCGGACGATCTGATCGAGGAGGCGATGGGCGGCTGATGCTGGCTGAGGCAGGAGCGGAAGCAACCGGGGCGGATGTCGGCTGGACCGAAATCGCCGGCGCGCGCGCGCTCTGCGACCGTCGCGGCGCGCTCTTTTTCGCCGACCACCGCATGCTGGTCGTCTCCGACCTGCATCTCGAAAAGGGATCCTCCTACGCCAGGCGCGGCGTTTTCCTGCCGCCCTACGATACCGCCGCCACGCTCGACCGCTTGGAAGCCGTCATCGCCGATCATCGGCCCGACATCGTCATCAGCCTCGGCGACAGCTTTCACGACCGCACCGCCTCGGCGCGCCTGCCGGACCTATTCCGCGAGCGCATCGCGGCGATGGCGGAGGGCCGCGACTGGTTCTGGGTCACTGGCAATCACGATCCCGACGCGCCCGAGGGCCTGCCCGGCCGCAGCGTACGCGAAATCGCGGTCGACAGGCTCGTCTTCCGCCATGAGCCGCTCGCTGGCCGCGCCGATGGCGAGATCGCCGGTCATCTGCATCCGGGCGCGCGCATCGTGCGCCGCGGCCGCTCCGTGCGCCGCGCCTGCTTCGCCGGCGACGGACGTCGCATGGTCATGCCCGCCTTCGGCGCGCTGACCGGCACGCTTAACGTTCTCGACCGCGCCTATTCGGGCCTGTTCGACTGGCCGGCCTTCCGTGCCCATGCGTTGGGCGCCAAGCGCGTCTACACGCTTGCGGCCTCGGCGCTGCGTCCGGGCTGACTGTCTACGCGGTTGCCAGGAACGCCAGCACCATCGCGATGACGACGAGAATTGTCAGCCAGCTCCGCATCCGGCCAAACCAGGCGGGCGCCGCGCCAGAATGCGCCGCAATGCTGTCCCAGGCGCCATGCGCCGCGAACGCCACCGCCAGCAGCGCGAAAGCATAAGGCTCCGAAATCCAGAGTGCTGCCCAGCCGGCCAGCGCCGGCACGATGCTCAGCGTGAGCGCGCCGCGCTGCTCGCCCTCGTCGGCCGCGACCGCGATCCCGAAACGAATGCCGCCGAGAAACGACAGGATCACGGCGCCATAGGTCTTCAGCAGCAGGATCGTGTCGGGGCGCCACGGATGATCCGCCGGAATGCTGTAGAGCCAGACCGCAAGCACGGCAAAGGGTACGTAGCCCGCCAGCGCCAGCCGGGTCCCGGTGCGCTGCAGTTGCGGTGCGCGTCGATCATCCTGGTCGTCGAAATCGCTCACGCCGCCCTCGCTTCAAATCAGTCGCGGCGGAAGATGATGCGGCCGAGCCACCCGACGAGCATCGCCAACACGACGGCAAAGATGCCGTAGAGCAGGCTGTAGTCATGCGCGGCGCGATACACCGTCTGCTCGAACCCCGCTTTCACGATGGCGAGGTTCGCCGAGGTTTCCTTGATGAAAACGCCGCCGCGAAACAGGAATGCACGCGCCTTGTGGGTCCCTACCGGCACATTCGGTGGCAGGTTTAGGGTCGCGCGAAACAGCGTCTGCGACAGGAACTGAACGCCGCCGACATTCTCGCTGTAGAGCCCGGTTTCCAGCTTGCGCGCGCGCAGCGCGGCGGTGAATTCCGTGATCCGGGCCGGATCGCCCTCGCGATTCTCGGGTTCGAGATAGAGGTAGGAAGCGCCGAGCGAGAGCTGTCGGTAGCTGGTCTGTCCGGCGATGTCCTGCAGCACCTTGGTCGTGGCGACGGAGTAGGACACGGGTATGTTCACGAAAGTCTCCGACTGCGCGTTGACCCAGACCCCGAGCACGCGTGCGCGCCGCCAGACGACCACCGGCGCGGACGGGCCTTCCAGCACCACGATCACGTCATAGCCGCCCTGGCGGCTGATCTGCGGGTCCGGGTTGTCGACCGCGCCGAAGATCGTCAGCGCGGCGCCGGAAAAGTCCGACGTGATGGTGACGCGGTCCGTCGACAGCCCGATCTGGATACTCTCCGGGATCGTTTCCTGCGCAAGCGATGGCATCGGTGCCCCGAGCAGGCTCGTCAGGAGCAGCGGGATGATGGCACGACGCGCCATGGCTACATCCCCACCGGAGTCGACAGGAGATAGACATTGCCCGGCGCCACGAAGAGGTCGAAGGCGAGCCTGAGCGCCACCGCCATGACGAGCGCGCCGAGCAATGCCCGCAGCTGCTCGCCCTTCAGCTTCTGGCCGACCTTGGCGCCGTACTGCGCCCCGGCCACGCCGCCGATCATGAGCAGGAGCGCCAGAACCAGATCGACGGTCTGGTTGAAGGTCGCCTGCACGATCGTCGTGTAGGCGGTGACGAACATGATCTGGAACAGCGACGTCCCGATGACCACATTGGTCGGCACCTTGAGCAGGTAGATCAGCGCCGGCACCATGATGAAGCCGCCGCCGACGCCCATGATGGCGGCGAGAAAGCCGATCGCGGCGCCGAGCCCGAGCACCGGGATGACGCTGACGAACAGCTTGGACGCGCGGAAGCGCATCTTGAGCGGCAATCTGTGGATCCAGTTGTGCTGGCCCGACTTCTTCAGGCTGGCGACCGCCCCGCCGCGGGACCGGCGGATCGCGTTGACGCTCTCGATCAGCATCATCCCGCCGACCGCGCCAAGAAAGAAGACGTAGAGCAGCGAGACGATGAGATCGAGCTGGCCATAGGCGCGCAGGAAGGCGAAGACGACGGCGCCGAGCGATGAGCCGACCACGCCGCCCGCGAGCAGCACCGTGCCCAGCTTGAAATCGATCGTGCCGCGCTTGAAATGCGCCAGCGAGCCGGACACCGAGGAGGCGATGACCTGGTTTGCGCCGGTTGCGACCGCGATCGCGGGCGGGATGTTGTAGAAGATCAGCAGCGGCGTGATCAGGAACCCGCCGCCCACCCCGAACATGCCCGAAAGGAAGCCTACCGCCGCGCCCATGGCGAGCAGCACCAGCATGTTAACGGACATCTCGGCGATGGGGAGATAAATGCCCACCCGTCAAACCTGCCTGGATTGTTGTTCTAAGGGCCCGAACCCATTCGCGAATTTTACTTCGCGAACCTAGTACGGTCATGCGCCGACATTGCGGCGGAGTCAAACCTCAATGACCGTGCATCGAAACATTTGCGCGACAGAGTTAAATCGCCCGCCTTGGCCAGGCGGCCTACTTCTTTTCGAGCAGCTTGCGGACGAGTTCTTCCGTGACTTCGCCGGTCGGTTCCATGCCGTTCGCCTGCTGGAAGGCGGCGATCGCGGTCTTGGTCTTGCCACCTATGACGCCGTCGGCGCCACCCGCGTCGTAGCCGTTCTTGTTCAGGATGATCTGGATGTTGCGGATCGCCTGCTTCATGTCGACGCTCGCCGTCTTGGCGTCGCTCTCGGTCCAGGATTCCGGCACGGTCACGTCGTTCGCCTCTGCCACGACGGCCTTTGGCCTCCACAATTCGGTCGCCGCGCGCGCCTTCTGCAACTGCTCGGGACGCAGCGCGTTTGCCACTTCGTCGCGCTTCGAGGCGGCGTCCTTGTCGCCGGTCTTGGCGACCAGCGCGAACCACTTGTAGGATTCCTCGAGGCTCTGCGGCACGCCGACGCCCTTCGCGGACAGGATGCCGAGATTGAACTGGCTGTCCTTGACGCCAAGTTCCGCCGCCCTGACGAACCAGCGCCCGGCCGATTCATTGTCCGTCGTGCCGTCGGCGCCCATGGCATAGAGAACCGCCAGATTGTGCATGGCGCTGGCATTGCCCTGTTCGGCCGCCATCTGGTACCAGGTCTTGGCCTTGGTGACGTCGCGCTCCAGGCCGGTGCCTTTTTCGTAGTAGTTGCCGATGCGATACTGGGCCGGCGCGAACCCCGCATTGGCGGCGCGCTCATACCATTTGGCCGCCTCGGCGAGGTTGGCCTTGGTGCCGCGGCCTTCAGCGTATCGGCTGCCGATCTCGAACATGGCTTTTGCGTCGCCGGCTTCGGCAGCTTCGCGCAAGGGGACCGGGCCCGCCTCGACGGGCACCATGATCGGTGTCATGGCTTCGGTCGGTTCGGATGCGACCCTGGCCGGAGCCGGGACGGAGGCTTCCGCGATCGGCGCCGACGGCTGTTCGATTTCTTCGGGCAGGCTCCCGGTCGACGCCTCGGCGGATTGGGCGCCGGTGGCGGCCATCGCGACCGTCTCGTCGCTTGGCGCGATCATGCGCACCGCATCCTCGGCCGGAGTTGCGTCCGCCTCGGTAGGCGCTTCGTTTTCCGCCTCCTCCAAGACGGACTGTGTCTCCGACTCCGGCGGGTTCGCAGTCGTGATGAGAGTATCTTCGGCGAGGAATGCGCGGCCGAGCTGAAGCCCCGCAAGCGCGATCATCACGCCGGCGACCGTCATCAGCGCGGCCTTGCGATGCTTGCGGAAAATCCTCCCGATACCGGAAGCGCCGGTCACGCCGACCTTGTCGAACCCCTTCTTGCGCGTTTCGGCCTCGGCGGCGGCGGCTTGCGCCGCGCGGCGCGCCGCGGCGATGAAGTCGGATTTCGCCGTGTCGGCGTCGCCCGATTTCATCGGCTGGCCGCGCTCGTCGCGCACCCGCTTCATGATGGCGTTGAGGTCCGGCGCGCCGGAACCCGGCTCCAGCGGACGATTGGCGATCTTCGGGTCGAGGGGTTCATCGATGTCGACGGCAGGTGCCGACAGCTCGGGCGCCGGATCTTCGTTCGCGATCGATTGGCTGCGCGGCGTATCCCGCTTGCCGGTCAAGGCCCTCGCCAGGCCGCCCAGCATGGAACGTTTCGGCGTTCCACCGAACTCACCCTCGCTCGCCTTCATGTCCGATATCGCCGCGCTGGCCGCGGCGGCGGCGGCTTCGGCGGGTGAACGCTTTACGTTCGGCATGACGCGCGGTTCCGGCTGGTAATCGTCCAGCGGATCGCTTTCGTCGTGCGGCTCGAGTGGAGGCATGTCCGCGCTGTCCAGGACAGTCCGCGCGCCGACCACGCCGCTTGGTGCATAGCGCGGTTCGCCGCTGCCGGTTTCGAGCGTGCCCAGCCGGTCGACGATCTTCAGGAGCGTGTCGTGGATCGCCTCGAAGGTTCGCGTGTTGCGTTCGTCGGAACGCCTGGCCAGCGCGTCGAGCGCCTTGAGGTCGATGGCGAGCGCCGCGACCGCGGGCGATTCGGATTTCGAGCCGGCGATCGAGCGGATGGTTTCCTCGGCGACCAGCCGAGCCGATTCGAGGATCGTCTCGCGGCTGCCGGCGATCGACTGCTCGATCTGCTCGAGACGCGGGCCCATATCCTCGAAATCGGGCAATGGCGCGCCGGGCTTGGCCAGATGCGCCGAAAGCCCCGCGACCTGTGCTTCGAGACTGCGGATCAGGGCCGGATCGATGCCGGCGACCTGCCGCGTCGACTGTTCGAGCCGCGATGAGATCTCTTCGAGCCGGGACTCGAGGCCCAGTATGGCCTCGCCGGCCGGGGCGGCCGCCGACTGGCCGAACCGCTGCGCCAGTTCGTCGAAGCGCGCATCGATGGCGCTCATGATGGCGGAGTTCGCCGATGCCGGGTCGTATGCCGGCTGTTCCAGCCGCGCCGTCAATTCATCCAGGCGCGATTCGAGATCGCGGAAAATGACCTGGCCACGATGCATTGCATCGTCCTGCTGCTTCTCCAGGATGTCGGTCAGGCTGGCGAACCGGCGCTCGAGGCCGCTCACGACCTGGTCGGTATCGGGCGCCGAAAAGCCTGAATCGAGCTTGCTGGCGATCAGTGCGATCTGGTTGCCCAGCCGCTCGACGGCCTGTTCGGGAAACTCGGCGCGCCGCGCCATCTCGTCGACGCGCTGGGACAGCACGTTGATCCGGTCGATGACCTCGCCGGTCGGACGATCGTCCGCCAGTTCCTCGATCTGGCGCGCCAGGGAGGCTATGCGCGCCTCGATGCGTTCGAACTGTTCGACCTGCGAAGACTGTGACTGCACGGACAGGGACGACGCAACGATCGCGCGCGAGATCTCGTCCAGGCGCTCCTCGATCAGCGCGAAGGAATCGGGGCTCGCGACATCCTGCTGGCGCGAGAAGTGATCGACGGCGACCGCGAGCGTCCGCACCTTGTCTTCCAGCGTCTTCAACGAGAGCGATTCGGGCAGGCTGTTGACCGCGTCCGCGATCTGCACGAGGCGGATGTTGAGGGCCTCGACCGCGGGGTCCGCCGCCATCCGCGCCTCGGGCGTGAAGCGCTCCTCGAATGCGTCGAAGCGGCGATCGAAATTGTCCCAGCGCCGGTCGACGGCAAGAACGGTCTCCTCGCGGGCGAGATGGTCGACCGCAGCTTTCACTTCGTCGAGCTCGCGGCGCAGCAAGTCGACTCCGCGGTCGTCGCTGCGCTGAGCCAGCGAGTGGATCGAATCCGACAGGCGCTGCAGTTCCTGACTGAGCTCGACGCCTTGCGTGCCGCCCGCCGCGGTCGCGTAGGCGCGCCCGATGTCATTGCGCAGCGCCTCGAACTCGCGATGCAGACCCGCGGTCATCTGCTGGCGCAATTCCTCGCGCATTGTCTTCAGATCGGCGGCGATCTTGGCGATCGAAACGGCGCTCTCCTCCTGGCGCCGCGCACTTTCGATGCGCTGCGCGAGTTCCTGGACCGCGGAGCCGGCCGTGTCGTGCCGCGTCGCCCCTGCGCGCTGGCGCATCTCGCGCGCCAGCAGGTCGTCCTGGTAGGCATCGCGCGCCACGGGACGTTCGATCCGCGAACGGTCCTCTGAACGGAAGGCGGGGCGCGGGTCCGCTAACGGCGCGGGGCGCTCGAGCCGGGCCCCCAACGTGTCGAGCGTCCGGTTGAGATCATCGATGGCGGTGAGCGGCCGGCGCTCTCTACCGGCGTTCAGTGAGTCGAGGTAGGACCGCTTGCTGTTCATCGACACGCCTGTTCTTCAACGTCAGCCGGCAAGCGCCGGCGCCCCAACTCTGTTCTGGCGGGAATTCATGCCGGCGGGTCCCGATCGGGGATGACGCACTGCTGCCTGGCACTTCTTCCGCCCATCCGGGAAACGGTGAACACGCGAGACAGGATAACCACTGCGTTCCGGTAGACGCACAATTCCCCAGACGTGGTAAACAAGCCGTTAACCAACCTTACCAATTTGCACGGCAGCCCTGCAAAAGCCGCGGGGGACTGCGGCTATCCGCCCCTTGCCTTGCGGAACGTGCGGACTATATGAGTTACGTAAACGTAAGATGCGGCAATGCGTCCGCTCTTCCAATCACGGTCAATCCGAGAGTTGCCAGCCGGTTTGCGGCGACCGCTCTCTTGCACATCGCGCCATCGGGCCACTGTGCCGCCAGCCACGGACAAGAAGAATGATGAACATGATCGCCTCTGGTGAGGCCGCAAAAGCATTTGCTCACTCCGTTGGAGCGGACGCCGACGAGGAACTCGTCCGCATCGGTGACATGGCCAAGACCTACGGCGTCACCTTGCGCACCTTGCGCTTTTACGAAGACAAGGGCTTGCTCAATCCGAAGCGCGACGGAAGCACGCGGCTCTATACCCATCGTGACCGCGCCCGCCTGAAGCTGATCCTGCTTGGACGCAAAGTTGGCTTCACGCTGCGCGACGTCAAACATATGATGGATCTCTACGATCCGAGCGGCTCCAATTCCAAGCAGCTCAAGGTGACGCTCGACAAGTCCGAGAAGCAGATGTCGCGCCTGGTCAAGCAGCGCGCCACGATCGAGGAAGCCATCGGCGAACTTGGCGCGGCGATCGAGTCGGTGCGCGGTTTGCTTGCCGAGCGTCAGCAGGGCGCAAAGGCCTGAGGCCACCGCGGCGCACGTCCGTCTCAGGGCGTAGCCGCAGCATTTTGTTTCCACTCCTGCAATTCGGCCACAACCGAGTCGTCATGGCTCGGTTTTCGCTTGTGCTTGCGACATTTCGCGCTTCAAATCCTCGACACCGGGCCAAATATTGACGTTTACGCAAACGTCAATATTTGCTATCGCGTGAGCAGCACAGTCCAGCCACGGCCGAGCCGGCCGGCCGGACGTAAAAAGCCTGTTTGGAGGAAATTCATGCCGACTTACCGCGCTCCGGTCCAGGATACGCTATTCGTGCTGAACGAGGTGCTCGGCTACGAGCGCTACTCGAATCTGCCGGGCTTCTCCGATGCCACCCCCGACATTCTCGAGGCGATCCTCGCCGAAGGCGCCAAGCTGGCCGAAAACGTCATGCAGCCGACCAATCGCCTAGGCGACGTCGAGGGCTGCGTACGTCACGACGACGGCACGGTGACGACGCCCAAGAGCTTCAAGGACGCCTACGAACAGTATCGCGAGGGCGGCTGGATGGGCCTCGCCGTGCCGGCGGAGTATGGCGGGCAGGGGCTTCCCTATACGGTGCACTCCGCGGTCGGCGAATACATGTCGTCGGCCAACATGGCGCTGATGATGTACCCCGGACTGACGCAGGGCGCGATCGCCGCGATCCTCGCCCACGGCACCGAGGAGCAGAAGCAGACGTTCGTGCCGAAGATGGTCGACGGCCTGTGGACCGGCACCATGAACCTGACCGAGCCGCATTGCGGCACCGATCTCGGCCTGCTGCGCACCAAGGCCGTGCCGGACGGCGACGGGTCCTACAGGATTTCCGGCCAGAAGATCTTCATCTCCGCCGGCGAACACGACATGGCCGAGAACATCGTCCATCTCGTCCTCGCCCGCATCGAGGGCGCGCCGGAAGGCGTCAAGGGCATCTCGCTCTTCATCGTGCCGAAGTTCAACCTTGACGCCGACGGCAATGCCGGCAGCCGCAACACCGTCTCATGTGGTTCCATCGAGGAGAAGATGGGCATCCACGGCAACTCGACCTGCGTCATGAACTATGACGAGGCGAAGGGCTTTCTGATCGGCGCCGAGAATGGCGGCCTGAAAGCCATGTTCGTGATGATGAACGAGGCGCGTCTCGGCGTCGGCCTGCAGGGCCTGTCGATCTCCGAGGTCGCCTATCAGAACGCCGTCAACTACGCCAAGGACCGTATCCAGGGCCGTTCGCTGACCGGCGCCAAGGCGACCGACAAGAAGGCCGACCCGATCATCGTTCACCCGGACATCCGCCGCTCGCTGCTCACCATGAAGTCGTTCAACGAGGCAGGCCGCGCGCTGATTCTCTGGACCGCGATCAAGTCCGACGTCGCGCACCGCTCCGGCGACGACAAGGAGCGCCAGGCCGCCGACGATCACATGGGCCTGATGACGCCGATCATCAAGGGCGTGCTCACCGACAAGGGTTTTGATCACGCCGTCATGGCGCAGCAGGTGTTCGGCGGTCACGGCTATATCGAGGAATGGGGCATGAGCCAGTTCGTGCGCGATGCCCGCATCGCCATGATCTACGAGGGCGCCAATGGCGTCCAGGCGCTCGACCTCGTCGGCCGCAAGCTCGGCCTGAACGGCGGCCGCGCGGTGCAGGCCTTCTTCAAGGAAGTCGGCGATTTCTGCGAGGATAACCGCGCCGACGAGAAGATGGCGCCCTATACCAAATCGCTCAAGAAGGGGCTGAACGACCTGCAGGCCGCAACCATGTGGCTGATGCAGAACGGCATGGCGAACCCCGACAATGCCGGCGCCGCCTCGACCGACTACATGCATCTCTTCGGCCTCGTCTCGCTCGGCTACATGTGGGCGATGATGGCGAAGTCCTCGCAGGGCAAGCTTGCCGAGGGCGCCAATGGCGAGGCCTCGTTCTACGAGACCAAGCTCGTCACCGGTCGCTTCTTCATGGAGCGCATCATGCCCGAGACCTCGGCCCATCTCGCGCGCATATCGAGCGGCTCCGACACGATGATGAAACTGCCTGCGGAGGCCTTCTAGGCCGCCGCGGCCGCTTGCATTGTTCAAGATTGAACTTTATATCAGCAGCGCATGTGAGGAAGGACGTCCCTTGGCCAGCAATCCCGCGACGATACTCGGTCTGCCGCAGCCCGCCTGGGCGGGCGACGACGTGGCGATGCTCTACGACATGGCGACGAAGTTCCTCGAGGCCGAGATCGCACCGCGCTATGCCGAGTTCGAGAAGGCCGAGATCTTCGACCGCGACAGCTGGAAGAAGGCGGGCGAGGCGGGTCTGCTCTGCGCCTCGATGCCGGAGGAATATGGCGGATCGGGCGGCACCTATGCGCATGAGAGCGCGATCATCGAGGCGATTTCCCACGTCGGCGTCGACGGCTTCGGCATCGCGCTGCACAACTCGATCGTCGCCCCCTACATCCTGCACTACGGTTCGGAAGAGCAGAAGAAGAAGTGGCTGCCGCGCATGGCGACCGGCGAGCTGATCGGCGCCATCGCGATGACCGAGCCCGGCGCCGGCTCCGACCTCCAGGGCGTCAAGACGCGGGCGGAGAAGGACGGCAACCACTACGCCATCAACGGCTCCAAGACCTTCATCACCAATGGCCAGCTCGCCAATCTCATCATCGTCGTCACCAAGACCGATCCGACCAAGGGCGCCAAGGGCACCTCGCTGATCGTCGTCGAGACCGACGAGGTCGAAGGCTTCGAGCGCGGCCGCAACCTCGACAAGATCGGGCTGAAGTCGAACGACACGTCGGAACTGTTCTTCAACGACGTCCGTGTGCCGACGTCCAACCTGCTCGGTCACGAGGAAGGCCAGGGTTTCGTCCAGCTGATGCAGCAATTGCCCCAGGAACGCCTGCAGATCGGCGCCACCGCGATTGCCGCGATCGAACGCGCTCTGGCGCTGACCATCGACTATGTCAAGGAGCGCAAGGCTTTCGGCAAGGCGGTGATCGAATTCCAGAACACCCAGTTCAAGCTTGCCGAGCTGAAGACAGAGGCGACCGTTGGCCGCGTCTTCTACAACAATTGCGTCGAGCGCCATGTCGCCGGCGGGCTTGATCCCGTCACCGCGTCGATGGCCAAATACTGGCTCTCGGACCTGCAGGGCAAGGTCGTCGACGAATGCCTGCAGCTGCACGGCGGCTACGGCTACATGAACGACTATCCGATCGCGCGCATGTACCGCGACGCGCGCGTGCAGCGCATCTATGGCGGCACCAACGAGATCATGAAGCTCCTGATCAGCCGGAGCCTGTAGGGGAAAGCGATGTCCAGCCATTCTGTAACGGTCCGCTGGAGTCAGGACGACGACGACCACTTCACGCTCGGCCGCTATACGCGCGTTCACGAGATCGCGTTCGATGGCGGCGCGACAATCATGGCCTCGGCGTCAACCGGCATCGTCCGGGAGCCCTTCGCCAATCCGGCCGGAATAGACCCGGAAGAGATGTTCGTCGCGTCGATCGCTTCCTGCCACATGCTGTGGTTCCTCGATTTCGCGCGCCGTGCGAAGATCGAGGTGCATTCCTACGAGGACATGCCCGAGGGCACGCTGGGCAAGGATGCCGACGGCCGCGTCGCGATGACCCGGGTTGTGCTGCGGCCCAAGGCCGAATGCGACGCCAGCGCCGACCAGTTGGCCGAGATCCATCACCAGGCCCATGAGGCCTGTTTCATTGCGAACTCGGTCAAGACCGAGGTTGCCGTCGAACCACGTCTTCAGGACGAATAGGAAGGAAACGATTATGGCTGACGCTTATGTCTACGACGCCGTGCGCACGCCGCGCGGCAAGGGCAAGAAGGACGGATCGCTGCACGAGGTGCCGGCCGTGCGTCTCGGCGCGAAAGTGCTCGAAGCCGTGCGCGACCGCAACGGGCTCGACACCTCCCAGGTCGACGACATCATCTTCGGCTGCGTCGATCCTGTCGGCGAGGCCGGCGCCGTCATTCCGCGTTCGGCCGCCTTCGAGGCCGGCTACGACATGAAGGCCCCGGGCATGCAGATTTCGCGCTTCTGCGCGTCCGGCCTCGACGCCATCAATCTCGGCGCGGCCAAGATCGCCGCCGGCTCCGACGACATCATCATCGCCGGCGGCGTTGAAAGCATGTCGCGTGTCGGCATGGGCGCCTCGGGCGGCGCCTGGTACATGGATCCGTCCGTCGGCCTGCCGGCCTGGTTCGTGCCGCAGGGCGTTTCCGCCGACCTCATCGCCACCAAATACGGCTTTTCCCGCGACGACGTCGACGCCTACTCGGTCGAGAGCCAGAAGCGCGCCGCCAAGGCGTGGGAGAAGGGCTGGTTCAAGAATTCGGTCGTTGCGGTCAAGGACCAGAACGGCATGACGATCCTCGACCATGACGAGCACATGCGCCCCACGACCGACATGCAGTCGCTGGCCTCGCTCAACCCGTCCTTCGTGATGCCGGGCGAACTCGGCGGCTTCGATGCGGTCGCCGTGCAGCGCTATCCGGAAGTCGAGGCGATCAATCACGTCCACCATGCCGGCAATTCGTCGGGCATCGTCGACGGCGCCGCCGCCGTGCTGCTCGGCTCGAAGCGCGCCGGCAAGACCATGGACCTGAAGCCGCGCGCCCGCATCCGCGCCTATGCCAATATCGGCTCGGAGCCGGCGATCATGCTGACCGGTCCGGTCGACGTGACCGAGAAGCTGCTCAAGCGCGCCAAGATGAAGATCGAGGACATCGATCTGTTCGAGCTCAACGAGGCCTTTGCCTCCGTCGTGTTGCGCTTCATGCAGGCCTTCGACGTCCCGCACGACAGGATGAACGTCAATGGCGGCGCCATCGCCATGGGCCATCCGCTCGGCGCCACCGGGGCGATCATCCTGGGCACCGTGCTCGATGAACTCGAGCGCCGCAACCTGAACACCGCCCTCGTGACGCTCTGCATCGGCGCCGGCATGGGCACCGCGACGATCATCGAACGCGTCTGACCTTGGCCTGAAGGAGAACATCATGACCTATAACAACTTCACGGTCGAAACCGATTCCGACGGCATCGCTCTCGTCACCTGGAACATGCCGGACCGTTCGATGAACGTCTTCACCGAGGAGGTGATGCTGGAACTCGACCGGATCGTCGACCAGGTCGCAGCCGACGGCGCCATCAAGGGCGCCGTGATCACGTCCGGCAAGGACACCTTCTCCGGCGGTGCGGATCTCACCATGCTGCAGCGCATGCTCGGCGTCTTCGCCAAGGAGAGGCTCAAGGACCAGGACAAGGCGATCAAGACGCTGTTCGACAATGCCGGATACATGAACCAATTGTTCCGCAAGCTCGAAACCTCCGGCAAGCCGTGGGTCTCGGCCATCAACGGCACCTGCATGGGCGGCGCGTTCGAGATGTCGCTCGCCTGCCACGGCCGCGTCGCGGCGGACAGCGACAAGGTCAAGATGGCGCTCCCCGAGGTCAAGGTCGGCCTCTTCCCGGGCGCCGGCGGCACCCAGCGCGTGCCGCGCCTGACCGGCACGCAGGAGGCGCTGCAGATGCTGACGTCGGGCCAGAACCTGACGCCGCAGAAGGCGAAGTCGATGGGCCTGATCCACGAGATCGCCGCCCCCGACCAGCTGGTCGCGACCGCCAAGGGCATGATCAAGGCCGGCCTGAAGCCGGTCCAGCCGTGGGACGAAAAGGGCTTCCGGCTGCCCGGCGGCGCGGTCTATTCGGCCGCGGGCGCCAATCTCTGGCCGCCGGCGATCGCCATCCTGCGCCGCGAGACGCATGGCAACTATCCCGCTGCCGCCGCGATCCTGAAATGCGTCTATGAGGGCCTGCTGGTGCCGTTCGACACCGCGCTTCGCATCGAGCAGCGCTACTTCACCGAGATCATGCAGACGACCGAAGCGGCGATGATGATCCGCTCGCTGTTCGTGTCGCTGCAGGAATTGAACAAGGGCGCCCGCCGTCCGGCCGGCGTTCCGGAATCGAAGTTCAAGAAGATCGGCGTACTCGGCGCCGGCTTCATGGGCGCCGGCATCGCCTATGTGACGGCCAAGGCCGGCATTCCGGTCGTGCTTCTCGACCGCGACATGGAAGCGGCCGAGAAGGGCAAGGCGCACTCCGCCGGCCTGATGGACGGGCTGATCAAGAAGGGTCGCGCCAAGGCCGAGGACAAGGAAGCGCTCCTGGCGCTCATCACGCCGACCGCCGACTACGCCGATCTGGGCGGCTGCGACATGATCGTCGAGGCGGTGTTCGAGGATTCCGACATCAAGAAGGGCGTCACCGAGAAGGCCGAGGCGGTCATCAAGTCCTCCGCGATCTTCGCTTCCAACACCTCGACGATTCCGATCACGTCGCTCGCGAAGAACTCGTCGCGGCCGAAGAATTTCGTCGGCATCCACTTCTTCTCGCCGGTCGACAAGATGATGCTGGTAGAGATCATCCTGGGCAAGAAGACCGGCGACAAGGCCGTCGCCATGGCGATCGACTATGTCCGCGCCATCAAGAAGACGCCCATCGTGGTCAACGACACGCGCGGCTTCTACGTCAACCGCTGCGTGCTGCGCTACATGGCGGAAGCGTTCCAGATGGTGATCGAGGGCGTTCCGCCGGCGATGATCGAGAACGCGGCGCGCGCCGCCGGAATGCCGGTCGGCCCGCTCGCGCTGACCGACGAGACGGCGATCGACCTCGCCCAGAAGATCATGAAGCAGACGATCAAGGATCTGGGCGAAAAGGCGGTCGATAAGGAGCAGTTTGCGCTCATCAACACCATGGTCGACACCCATGGCCGTTTCGGACGCAAGAACGGCAAGGGCTTCTACGACTACCCGGCCAAGCCCGCCAAGAAGCATCTCTGGCCGGGCCTGAAGGAGCTCTATCCGCAACAGGACCCCGACAAGATCGACGTGGAGGAGTTGAAACAGCGGTTCCTCGTGACCATCGCTCTGGAGGCCGCGCGCGTCATGGAGGAAGGCATCGTCACCGATCCGCGCGAAGCGGATGTCGGCTCGATCCTCGCCTTCGGCTTCGCGCCCTACACCGGCGGCGCGCTGTCCTACATCGACGGAATGGGCGCCAAGAAGTTCGGCAAGCTCGCCAAGGCCCTGCAGAAGAAATACGGCGCGCAGTTCAAGGCGCCGAAGCTGATCGCCGAACTGACGGAAGCGGGCGAGACCTTCTACGACCGCTTCGACCCTTACGCCAAGGACGACGTCCAGAAGGCGGCGTAGCCTTCCTCTCCCCGTTTGCGGGGAGCCAGGGGACGGGGTCGAGACCGTTGGCTCGACCCTATGTCCGGCGCGCACGGGTTGGAGGCAGGGAAAGCCTCTGGAAGTCTATGCCGCCCCCATACCGGTCCTTCGGACCACCTTCTCCCCGCGGGCGGGGAGAAGGAAGCGCGGAGCATGTCGATGTATGTCTGGGGCCGCCTGCTGAAAGTCGCCGCGACTGTCGGGTCGCGCGGACCGTACGTGCCGGGCGGCGAAAGCCGGCTGTCGTTCCGCTGCCTGCCCACCGACATCGATCCCAATCTTCACCTCAACAATGCCCGCTACCTCATGCTCGCCGACCTCGGCCGCATGGACATCTTTCTCCGCTCCGGTCTGCTGGGCCTGGTTCGCCGGCGCAACTGGGCGCCGATGATGGGCGGCGTGCAGTCGGTCTTCGTCCGCGAAATCCGCCTGTGGAAGCGCTTCGAGGTGATTTCCTCCATCGAGACCTGGTCCGGCACGCAGGTGATCGGCCGTCACCGCTTCGTCCTCGACAACGGCGAAACGGCGGCACTGGTGATGACGACGGCCGGCGTCTACGACCGCGATGCGCGCCGCTTCGTCGAGATCGACGAGGTCATCGCGGCGCTCGGCGTCAAGGCGCGTCAGCGCGCGCCGAACGAGGCGGAACGCATCTTCATGCAGTCGCATGCCGGACTGCGGACGCTCGCGAAGGGCGACTGATCGGATCATCTTCCGGGTCGACGGCTTTGCTGGTAACCTCTCCGAGACGGAGACCGACGATGACCAAGCTCGAACGCGCCATGCAGGCAGCCGAACAATTGCCGCCTGAGATGCAGGAAAGGTTGGCGGACAATCTTCTGCAATTTGTCGATAGGTTTGTTGCGCTCAGGGACGACATCGCCGTTGGCGTGGCGCAACTGGATCGCGGGGAGTGGGTCGATGCCGATACGGCAATTGAGCTCATCTTAAGCGAACTTGTCGAATAGGGTCGTCCTTTCGACCGCTGCTAACCGCGATCCAAAAGAGATTGCGAGCCGCATTTCAGCGGACAGTCCGATCGCGGCACGAGGCGTCATGCTCGCGTTTTCGGCAAGGTTTCGACTGCTGGGCGAGCAGCCATTATCCGGCAGAAGCGCAATTGAAACGGCCCAGCCAGGAATGCGCCGTATGTCGAACGCTCCCTATGTGATCTTCTATCGTATCAAGGCTGATAGAATTCAGGTCGTGCGTATCCTGCACGGTTCTCGGCGACTCGACGATCCTCACCTCTATGCGCGATGATAGGCAGACATGACCTGCCGCCCGTTTGGTCTGGACAGTGTCGGAAACAGGGTCTAGAAACACAAGGCATATTTTCCTTCTGGCAAGGAGAGCGCCATGCTCTCGCACGACAGGGTCTGGGCCGCGATCGACGCGCTGGCCGACCGCTATTCACTTTCCGCTTCGGGACTGGCCAAGCGCGCCGGCCTCGATTCCACGGCTTTCAACAAGTCGAAACGACGCTCCGCCGACGGCCGGCCGCGCTGGCCGTCGACCGAGTCGCTGGCCAAGGTGATGGACGCCACCGGCGCGTCGCTCGATGAGTTCATGTCCCTGATCAAAGGCATTCGCGTTGCCGGCGACGATCGGTTGCCCGCCCAGGGCGCGTCCGTGCCGCTGCTCGGCTTCGCCCAGGCGGGCGCCGGCGGCTTCTTCGATGATGCCGGTTTTCCGGCGGGCCAGGGATGGGATGTCGTCGACCTCCCGGCGCCTGCCGCGGGCGGCTCCTATGCGCTGCAGGTGCAGGGCGATTCCATGCTGCCGCTCTATCGCGACGGCGACCGGCTCGTCGTCGACCCGGCCGCCGGCATAAGACGCGGCGACCGCGTCGTTGTCAGAACGCATGGCGGCGAAGTGATGGCCAAGATCCTGGAAAGGCAGACGGCGAAGGCTCTCGAACTCGTCTCGCTCAACCCGGACCATCCCAACCGCATTCTTCAGACGAACGAGGTGGACTGGGTCGCGCGCATCGTCTGGGCGAGCCAGTAGGCGTGCGGCTTGCGGCGCTCCTCGTTGCCGGAGGCGGGCTTGCCGTGGCCGTCCTCGTCGTCGTCGCAACCGGATTCCGGTCGGCCGGCTATTCGCCGCCGACGCCGGATCCGGCGCAGGAGATCCGCCGCTCGGCGCCGCCCCTCGTGGTGGCTCCGCCGGCGCCCGCGCCAATGGCCGTCGCCGCGCCAGCGGTTCTTCCCGCGGCGCCGCGCCCCCAGCCATCGCGCGCCGTGGCGCCGGCGATCGTCGCCATTCCACCCGTCGACGCCTCGACCCTCGAACGTGTCGAACCGCGCCCGCCGCTCAGCCAGTTGGCGCAGGCGTTGCCGTTGCCCAAGCCGCGACCGAAGCCGTTGTTGTTCCGCCCTATTGCCGAATCCGCCAGCGTCATTCTGGCCGGCGGACGCACGATCACCATTGCACGCATCGATCCGGTGCAGGTCGACGAGACCTGCACCAGTGCGTCCGGTCAGCAATGGCCGTGCGGCCGCGCGGCCCGCGCGGCTTTCCGAGCCCTCCTGCGCGGCCGGGCCGTGACCTGCGAATTCCCAGACGGCGAGGTGCCGGACGCGGTCACCGCATCATGTCGGCTGGGCCCGCTCGACATCGGGGGCTGGCTGGTCGCCAATGGCTGGGCAAGATCGGACGGCGACGCCTATGCCGAACAGGCCGACGCGGCCCGCAAGGCAGGCCGTGGCATCTTCGGGCCGGGACCGGCGGCGCTTCCGGCGCCGCGCGATCTGGCGCTGCCCGATAGTGCCTCGCCTCGGGCCGCGCCGGAGGAGGCGAGCATCTCGATACTGCCCGCGCCCGACGAACTCAGCCTGCCGGAGGAGACGCCGGCGCCGCAATGAGCTCGCCCGCGAGAGCCTTTTCGATCAGCGCCTGCGTCTCGCGCACGCCGTAGAGCGCGGCAAACGTGCCGAACCGGGGCCCGCGCTCCTGGCCGATGACGATCTGGTAGATCATCTGGAAGAAGGCGCCGG